>JAQTXO010000125.1 GCA_028688765.1 Acidiphilium sp.
TAAACAGAGCAGGCCGAGGAAGCTCGCGGTTGCCATGCCGAGATAGCGTCGGCGGTCGAGCGAACCGCGCACGACCCAGATCGGCGGGCGGATCGGCTTGGACCGTTCCGCAGCGGGGGGCGCGGGATCGGCCAGGTCGTCAGTCAGGTCGTCAGTCAGGTCGTCAGTCAGATCGTCGGTCAGTCCAGCCATTGGGGGAACCTGTCCTGGGTGCGAAAAAAACCGATGTCATGGTTGGGCCACAGATGCGCGCCGCACGAGCAGGCGCGGGATTTCAATGCCCGGAGTGAGGCGAGTGCCGCCGTTTCATCATCGCGGTAGCAGAGCCCGGGCGCGATTTCGTCCTCAAGGTTCTCGATGAGGTCGGCGGCGTCGCCACAGAGCAGGATGGGAGCACCGCGCGGGAGTTCGATCAGCATCGACATATGGCCAGCGGTGTGGCCGGGGCTCTCGATTGCGGTGACGCCGGGGGTCAGGTCGTATTCACCGCGTTGGAGATGCCACCGGTAGTCGGCGGCAAAATCATCCGGGAAATAGCCGCGTGCGCCGGGCTCCCCGGCCGCAAGTCGTTCGGCCTCGTGGACGTGGATGTCGGCATGGGCGAAGTCGTGCAGGCCACCGGCGTGGTCGAAATGCAGGTGGCCGAGAAAGACCAGATCGATATCGCGCGGGTCGAGCCCAAGGGTGCGAAGGCGGGCGGGAAGCCGATGGTCGGCCGGCATGTCCGGCGGTGGAAACGGCAGATCGCCGTAGTAGCGGGCGCGCAAGGCGGGATCGTCGATCTTGCGATAGTCGCAGCCGACATCGTAGAGAATCCGGCCCTGGGTGGTTTCGATCAGATAGGCGAGGATCGGCGCTTCGATCGCAATACCCATACCACGATTTCGGGTGGAGATCGACTTGTCGTAAGTATAGGTGCCGGTGAGCAAAGGCCAGAATTTTCGAACGGCGGTCATGCGAACACCTCCTGATCATCAAGTGCAGCACAGAGAGCGTTACAGGCCATGACTCGTCCAAAGATGTTGGACTCGCCCTCGATCAACTGAAGCATTGCATGCTGGATGCGCGGATCGTGGCAGGCTGTCGCGTCGGAAACCGTCAGACAGTCATAACCATGATCAATCGCCGATCGCAGGGTCGAATGAACGCATACATCCGTCGTCACGCCGGTCAGGATCAGGGTCTCGATCGCGCGTGCCCTGAGGATATGATCGAGGTCGGTCGCGTGAAATGCCGAATAGCCAGGCTTGTCGATCACGATATCGCCGGGCTGCGCCGACAATTCATCGACGATGTCATGGCCGTATTCGCCCCGCACGAGCGCGCGACCCAGGGCCCCTTCGGAGCCGATCGCCGCGCCGGCCAGGACGGAGCGGCGCAACTTGCGTGGCGAACAATCCGACAGATCGCGACGATGCCCTTCGCGCGTGTAGATGACCGTCATCCCCTTCGTCCTGAAACGGTCGAGGAGGCGGACGATTTTGGGAATCGGCGCGGCGAGCTGCTCGACATCGAGACCGGCGCGATCGGCGTATCCGCCGGGGCAACAGAAGTCACGCTGCATATCGATGATGACGAGAGCAGCCGATTTCATCATGAAGCCGTAAGGAAGGAAACGCCGACCGCACCGAGAAACCCTGCTGCCCGGTCCCCTTCGGGCGCCACGCTGCCGTAATGCGCGGCCATGACGCGGGTCACTCGATGGCGGTGATAGCTCGCGAGCAGCATGCGGACCGGCAGGACCTGGGTGCTGTCGTCCGCGTAGAGCTTCCGGTGCAGTTTTGCGAGGCGATACCAGGGTTCCGCGGGTTTCGCGTGATGCGCGTTGTGGTAGGCGAAGTTCAGAACCAGACCATTCATCCAGGGATGATCGGCGCTGACCACGTCGGAGTAGGTGTTGGCCTGCTCGTAGGCACGATCCCGCACCAATGCTGCGGGAGCCGCCGCAAGATCGGGCGCATGATAGACGTCGAACGTATGCTGGAACGCATCCTGAAATCGCAGGATATGGAGAAAGACCGCATAGGCGATCGCGTAGGCGATGAGGGCCGCCGGGGCGGCGATGCCGAGGGCTGTGAACGCCGCCAACCGGATGGCCAGCACCGTCACGATCCTGACCCGCGATGAACCGCCCAGTTGCCAGCGGTGACCGATGATCAGCCCGCGCATCAGATACTCGACCGCGGGAATGTAGGCATATTCCAGCGCGAGCACGGCGGTCCGGAACCAGGAAGGAGCGGCCTGAAGTACGGCGCGATAGTCGAAGCTGACCACATCCAGCCGGTCGGCATGATGGCGGAGGTGCTTTTCCTTGAGCCCGGCATAAGGTGCGATGCAGGCGCCTGACATCCAGGCGAGCGCAGCGCCCAGACGGTCGTTGTCGCGGGTGCGCGCGAAAATCGTGCCGTGTTGGCATTCATGGATCAGATAGGCGCTGATCGCGAGCGCGTGAGCAATCAGCAGAATCCCGCAGATCGACCCGATCGGTCCTGCGGCAACGATCAGGGCGATGCCGCCGACCCAGCCCGAAACGGCATATCCCAGGGCAGCGAGGTTAAGGACGATGCCGTCACGGTAGCGAAAAAGACCGGTCATGTGATTGCCTCCTGAACCGGGGGTGCAGAAATACTGGCGCGGTAGGCCCGCCAGCCGCCATGGGCCGTGATGTCGGTGGCATGGGCGATGGCGGGGGGCTCGCAGCAGAAGCCCGGATGGAGAGTGCCATCGGCGAGTTCGACCTTGCCGATGGTCATGGGGGCCGGGAGTGAGGCGACGAAGCTGGCGAAAGCCGCAGGCGTCAGCGACCAGCGTTCGACCGCGATCGCGGTGGTGCTGGTCTCGTCGCGGACCAGTCCGGGCTTCGGCGGCGTGGTCGAAAGGGCGTACAGGCGGTAGGCTGGCGCGGTGGTTGTGACGTCCTCAAGAATCGCACCGCGTTCGGTCAATTCGTGGTTGAGCGCCATACCGGACAAATGGGCGCCGGCGACGATGAGGGAGATGCGGTCGTCCACGGGGCGGGGCAGGGTCGTCGTCGGGTGCGCGCGGGTCGCTCCGGCACCGGCGCCGATTGCGTCATGCAGCACATCCGCGAGGTGAAGCAGGGCGCGGTCGCTGAACGCGGGGCCGATCAGGGTCATGCCGAACGGCAGCCCGTCCGGCCGGAAACCGGCGGGCAGCGCCACCGCTGCGAGATCGAGCAGGTTCACGAAATTGGTGTAGCGCCCGAGCATGGCGTTGCGGGCGATGGGCTGGGCGCGCAGTTCGGCCACGGTGTAGATCGTCGGGCTGGTCGGCAGCAGCAGCGCGTCGATGCCCGCGAGAATGGCGTCGGTCTGCTGGCGCAGGGCCATCAGGCGGGTGGCGGCAATGAATGCGTCCGCTGCATCGAAGCGTTCGGCACCCCCGATGATTGCGGCGACGACAGGGTCCATCGCGTCGGCATGGCCGTGGAAGAACGGGCGGATCGCGGCGAGGCGTTCGGCGACGAAGGCATCCTCGTAGAGCAGGGCCGCCGCCGCGCGGAACGGCGCGTAATCGATTTCGACCAGCGTCCATCCCAGGGCGGCGGCCTTGGTGAGCGCGGCTTCGTGGAGGGCAGCGTAGGCGGCATCATCGGCGAAGACCCGCTCTGCGGGGGCGAGAACGCCGATCCGGGGCCGGGGCGGCAAGGCAATGTCGGCGGGTGCGCGGCTGTAGGGATCGTCAGGCTGATGGCCTTGGGCGATGGCAAGGATCAGTGCCGCATCGGCGGCGGAATTGGCGAAGATGCTGACGCAATCGAGGCTCTGGCAGGCCGGCACCACGCCGCTGGCCGGGATGCGGCCGCGCGTGGGTTTCAGGCCGATCAGATTGTTGAACCCGGCTGGAACCCGACCGGAGCCCGCCGTATCGGTGCCGAGGGCGAAGACGCAAAGCCCGGCCCCCGCCGCGACGGCCGAGCCCGATGACGAGCCGCCCGAGACATAGGCGTTGTCGAATACCGAGCGTGGCGCGCCATGAGGGGACCGGGTGCCGTTCAACCCGGTGGCGAACTGGTCGAGATTGGTCTTGCCGAGCGGGATTGCGCCCGCCGCGCGCAGGCGGGCCACGACGGCGGCATCCTTCACCGGCACATAGGAGTAAGCGGGACAGGCTGCGGTCGTCGGCAGCCCTGCAACGTCGATGTTGTCCTTGACCGCGAATACCATGCCGGCGAGCGGCAGGGTGGGGTCGATCGACGCGGCTTCGGCCAGCAGGCCGGCCCGGTCGCGCAAGGCGATGAAGACCGCAGGATCGGGATAGGCGACGGCGCGGTCGTGCAACATCCCCGCCAGGTCCGGCACGGTCAGTTGTCCTTCCCGGATCATCCGGCGCAGGACCGCGATTTCGAGCGGATCGGGGATCATGCCGCTTCGTCCATGGCGATCACCGCCACGCGCTGGCCGGCACGAACCACCTGACCGGGCACCGCTGCGACCGAGACGACAACGCCTGAAACATCCGCAGGGATCTGGACCTCCATTTTCATCGATTCCACGATCATCAGCGAGTCTCCGGCTTCGACCCGATCGCCCGGCCCATGCAGAACCTGCCAGATACTACCGGGAACCGGCGCGGCGACGCCCCGGTTCCCCGGAGCCAGCGGCGTATCGGCGGTGATCGGCGCAATCTCGGGCAAGGGCGCTGTGTCGAGCCCGGCCTCGGCCCAGGCCGCGCGTTCGGCAGCGAAGGCCGCGCGCTGGCGGGTCTGGAACGTCGCGATCGCGGTGGTGTTGGCGGCAACGAACGCCTCATGTGCCGCGAGGGAAAAATGCCCGTCCTCGATCGTGATCGGGTAGCGTCCGTGAGGGAAGGCGGCGCGGGCTTCGGCGAGCTCCGCCTCGGTCACCGGATGAAACCGCAGGCGGTCGAAATTGCGCAGCAGCCACGGAGTATCGCCGAACGGTGGTTTGCCGTTGGGGAAGCTGTTCCACATCTGGATCGTGCGACCGAACAACTGATAGCCGCCGGGACCTTCCATGCCATAGACGCAGAGATACGCGCCACCAATGCCCACCGCGTTCTCCGGCGTCCAGGTGCGGGCGGGGTTGTATTTGGTGGTGACCAGGCGATGGCGTGGATCGATCGGGGTGGCAACCGGCGCGCCGAGATAGACATCGCCGAGGCCGAGGACGAGGTAATCGGCGTCGAACACGATCCGCCGGACATCGGCTTCGGAGTCGAGACCGTTGATGCGACGGATGAATTCGACATTGTCGGGGCACCAGGGAGCGTCTTCGCGCACGGTCTCCTGATATTTCCGCATCGCCAGCAGCACCGTGCTGTCCTTCCACGACAGCGGCAGATGGACGATGCGGGAGGGCACGATCATGGCGGCGGGATCGGGCAGGTCCGGCTCAAGGGTGCGGATCAGGCCGAGCAGGGTGGCGCGGTCGAGGCGGGCGGGGTCGAAATGGACCTGCAGCGAGCGGATGCCGGGGGTGAGGTCGATGATGCCAGGCAGGTTCTGCTCGGCGAGGGCCCGTTGCAGGGCGTGGGCGCGCAGGCGGAGGGCGAAATCCAGCGTCATCGCGCCGAATTCGATCAGGATGTTCTCATCGCCGGCGCGCCGGATGGTCATGGTGTCCGAGCGGTGCAGGATGATCGGGTCGGCGTCGGCGCGGGTGAAATGAACGATGTTGCCCGGGCGGAGCTGGCCGAGTTTCCACAATTCATCGGACGCGATGACGCCGGGACACACGAAGCCGCCGAGCGAGGGTCCGTCCGGGCCCAGTAATATCGGCATGTCGCCGGTGAAATCGACGGCGCCGATCGCGTAGGGCGTGTCGTGGATGTTGGAGGGGTGCAGCCCGGCATCGCCGCCATCCGCCCGGGCCCAGGCGGGTTTCGGGCCGATCAGGCGCACCCCGGTGCGCGATGAGTTGTGGTGGACCTCGTAGGGGGCGGTGAACAGGGTGGCGATGTCGGCCTGGGTAAAGAAATCGGGCGCGCCATGCGGGCCGGGGATCAGCGTAATCTGCCATGTGTCGGCGATCGGGGCTGCGGCGACCGGGACTGGGGCGATCGGGGCTGCAGCGATCGGGATCGACGGGATCGTGGGCTCCTCCGCGAGGCCGATGACATCGCCGGTCCGCAGCGCGCCGGTGGCGTGGCCGCCGAAGCCGCCGAGGGTGAAGGTTGCGGTTGAGCCGAGGCAATCGGCGGCGACGAATCCCCCCGCGACGGCGAGATAGCTGCGCTGGCCCGGGCCGGCGATGGCACCGATCGCGAGGATCCCGCCGGGTTCGATCGTGACGGCGGCCTCATGCGGGATCGTCGCGCCATCGATGCTCGCGGCCATGGCGGCGCCGGTCAACGCGATGACGGCCCGGCTGCGAAACTGCAGGCGCGGGCCGGCGAGGGTGCATTCCAGCACGGCGGCATCGGGCCGGTTGCCGACGATGGCGTTGGCGCGGGCGGCGCTGCGCGCGTCCATCGGGCCGCTGGGCGGGATGCCGACATGCCAGTAGCCACGCCGCCCCGGGATCGATTGCAGCGATGATTGCGCGCCGGGCTCCAGCACCCGGACGCTGCGGGACGGCGCAGCGTGGTCCGCGAGGCTCCGTGTGGTCATGGTGCCGGCGCGGAAATCCGGACGGTCGAGCGCCGCGATCAGATAGTCACGATTGGTCGCGACCCCGTGGATGGTGGTGGTGGCGAGGCCGGTGCGCAGGCGGGCGATGGCGGCGTCGCGGGTGGGGGCGGTCGCTATCAGCTTTGCGAGGGTCGGGTCGTAGAACGGGGTGATCGGGGTTCCGGGCTCGATCCAGGTATCGACCCGCAGATTGTCGGGAAACCGGGCGACGGTGATCCGGCCGGTTGCGGGGGTGAAATCGTGGGCGGCATCTTCGGCGTAGAGCCGGGCCTCGATCGCATGGCCCGCCTGGTGGACGCGCGGCAGGTTGAAGCCGCCGGCGGCTTCGCGGATCATCCATTCGACGAGGTCGATGCCGTAGATCGCCTCGGTGACGCCATGCTCGACCTGCAGGCGGGTATTCACCTCCAGGAAGTGGAAATCGCCGCTTGCCTGATCATAGACGAATTCGACCGTGCCGGCGGAGGCGTAGTTCACACTGGCCGCGAGGGCATGGGCAGCGTCCTGCATCGCGGCGATGGTGGCGGGCTCGACCCCGGGCGGCGGGGATTCCTCGATCACTTTCTGGTTGCGCCGCTGCAAGGAGCAATCGCGCGCGCCAAGGGTGAGGATGGAGCCCGCGCCGTCCCCGAAGATCTGGACT
>JAQTXO010000126.1 GCA_028688765.1 Acidiphilium sp.
AACGGCTTTGCGAAGATCGAGGGCGGCGGAATCTTTGGCTTCGCGGGATCGCGCATATGGGTCGTCACATGATCATCCTTGTCCTGGAGCGGGGGCATACCGTTTTCAGCTTGGCGATACCTTACCCAGGTATTCCGCCAGACGAGTTGACCTCGATCAGTTTTCTCGCCTGACTCATCTGCTATTCGTGCGGGGCAAATGTGTTGGCAAAGCGCAGAAGGTCTGCGTGAGGGCCAAACATTAGGCGGGAATTCGTGGAACCCTGACATGCAGATTCAGGATTGTGTATGCCTGCGGCATAAGGGTTCCGCTGGATTCGGTCGTGGAACGAAGGACGACCCTATTCTGGGCAGTTTTGACGATGTGTTGTCAAGGATCGGCGGTCGGACCTTAGCACCTCATTCTGAAAGTTGCCGCCCCGTCTTCTGGAGATCCATCGATGAAGGAGTTTCCCAATATGAAGCCAGCAGAAACTTCAAAGAACGCGGCACCGGTAGCCGCACCGGCAGCGAAGGATCGTGATGAATTTGAGACACTGAGTTCAGCCGGCGCGCTGACGCGCCTGAATGCGCGCGCCAGCGGGCTTTCCGTTGATGAGGCCGCTAGACGCCTGGCCGAGGTCGGCCCCAATGCTTTGGCGGAGTCCCATGTCTCCTTGTGGCGCCGCCTCACGTCCTATTTTTGGGGACCGATTCCTTGGATGATTGAGGCAGCGGGTGTATTATCGGCCGTCAACCGGGATTGGCAGAGTTTTGCCGTCATCGTCGCAATGCTGCTCATCAACGGTGGCATCGGTTTCTGGCAGGAGAAATCCGCTTCCGACGCCCTGGGCGCGCTCAAAGGACAGTTGGCATTGAAAGCACGTGTAAGGCGTGGTGATAGATGGCAGGAGATCGAAGCCGCGCATCTCGTGCCTGGAGACATTGTACGGCTCCGCCTCGGCGACATCGTACCGGCCGATGTCAAGTTGCTGGAAGGTGACTATCTCTCGATCGATCAATCGGCATTGACCGGAGAGTCGCTACCCGTCACCCGTAAACCAGGTACGGTTGCCTACTCGAGCACCGTCGTTAAAGAAGGTGAGATGGTGGCCGTGGTGTATGCCACCGGCGGCTCCACTTTCTTCGGCCGTACGGCCAAACTGGTGCAGGGCGCGGGTGCGGTCTCACATTTCCAGAAGGCCGTTCTGCATATCGGCAATATCCTGATTGTCGCTGCTATCGTGCTTTCCGCGATCCTGATCGTGGTCGAGCTGTTACGGGGATTGCCCGTGCTCACGCTGCTCTCCTTCGTGCTGATCGTCGTGGTGGCATCGATCCCGGTCGCCCTGCCTGCGGTGCTGTCGGTAACCATGGCACTGGGCGCGCTTACCTTGTCGCGTAGGAAGGCCATCGTCTCGCGGCTCGAATCCATCGAGGAGATTGCGGGCGTCACTGTGCTTTGCTCGGATAAGACCGGCACCCTGACCGAGAATCGCCTCACGTTGGGTGAGGCGGTGCCTTTTGGCGCGGTGCCGACGGATGACGTGGTGCTCGCTGGCGCACTGGCCTCTAAGCAGGAAGATCATGACGCGATCGACAGCGCGGTGATCGCCGGCCTCAAGGAAGCCGCCGCACTCGCGCAGTACCGGCAGATTGCGTTTACTCCCTTTGATCCCGTGCATAAGCGCACGGAAGCCACGGTCGAAGGCAATGGCCACCAGTTTCGTGTAACAAAGGGTGCGCCCCAAATCGTCATGGGATTATGCGGCCTCGCGGGAGCGGATGCGTCGCGGGCGGCTGCGGTGATTGACGCCGCTGCCGCCAAGGGGTTTCGAACACTTGGCGTCGCCCGTTCAGAGGACGGTCACACATGGCAATTCCTGGGGATTCTGCCGCTCTACGACCCGCCGCGGCCCGACTCCAAGGCGACCATCGCAGCCGCAATTGCACACGGCATCGAGGTCAAGATGGTGACGGGCGACAATAGCGCGATCGCCCGTGAGATCGCGGGACAACTGGGCCTCGGGACCAACATCCGGCCCGCCAGTGAGATTCTGGCGGCCACCGATCTGGCTCACGCGGTCGAGTCAACAGATGGCTTTGCCGAGGTTTTTCCGGAACATAAATACGCGATCGTCAAGGCGCTGCAGGATGCCGGACACATCGTGGCGATGACCGGCGATGGTGTGAATGACGCGCCGGCCCTGAAACAGGCGGAGGTCGGTATCGCGGTCTCTGGTGCCACCGATGCCGCGCGCAGCGCCGCCAGCCTCATTCTCACCGCGCCGGGTCTATCGGTCATCATAAGCGCGGTGGAGGAGGCGCGGCGGATTTTTGAGCGGATGATGAGCTACACGGTCTATCGTGTCGCCATGACGCTCAGCATCATGGTCTTCGTGGTGGCGACCATGCTGATCTGGAACATCTATCCGCTCACCACGATCATGATCATCCTGCTCGCCCTCCTCGACGACATTCCGATCATGGCTATTGCGTGGGACAACGCCGATTTGCCGAAGCGCCCCGTGCGTTGGGACATGACGAGGCTGCTGACCATCTCCTCGGTGCTCGGTGCGCTGGCTCTGGCACAAAGTTTCGGCCTCTACCTGATCTCGCATCACCTCCTGCATGTGGGCGAGGCCGCTGGTCAGACCATGATGTTCCTTCGCTTCATCGTGGGTGGCCACCTTCTCCTGTTCTCCACCCGCACACGCCATCCCTTCTGGGCGAGACCGTATCCGTCCTGGCAATTGCTAACCGCGATTGTCATGACGCAGATCGCAGGCGTGCTGTTCGTCGGCTTCGGTTGGCTCATGTCGCCAATCAGCTGGGGCGAGATCGGCCTTATCTGGCTCTACGACATCGCCTGGTTTCTACTGATGGACCTCGCCAAGCTCGGAACGTACAGGCTGATCGAGTTTCGGGCGCGGCATCAGCGCCAGTTCCTGGCAACGCTCGGCCACGTGCTCCATCCGGTGGCTGGTACGGCAAAGCGATGAAGGAGAAGATCGACAGCCCCAGACGCTTGTATCATGCCGCGTGTGAAACAAGCACAAACCAAAAACCCCGCCGGTCATTGGCGGTCTGTTTGAACCCATAGGAGCGGTCATGACGAATACATCATCGGTTCGATCTTCGGAGTTTTCACTGGCGAGTGTACCTGCTTTCTGGCCGATGGCCATGGCCGCACAACTTGCCGAGGCTGGAGAAGATATGTTCGCAAAGAACCTCAAGTTCGTGGACGAGGAAATCAAGATCGAGGAGGATCTGCGCCCGAAAGTGGCGACCCCAAACAAGGTCCGGCTCGACCTGCGGACGATGGTTCTGCGCGACTATGGTTCCCTTGGTGAGGGTATTCCGACGCTGGTCGATGCGCCCTATGCCGGACACACGGCGATGATCGCCGATTACCACAAGGGCCAGAGCTTGGTGGAAACGCTGCTCGCCAATGGTATCAAGCATGTCGCGTTGACCGACTGGAAGTCCGCAACGGACGACATGAAGGATCTCGAAATCGACGATTATCTCGCTGAGCTGGTCGTGGCGATCGACGATTTGGGCGGGCGCGTCAATCTCGTCGGCCTGTGCCAGGGAGGCTGGATGTCCGCAATGCTGACGGCCCGGTTCCCGGAAAAGGTGAGTTCACTCGTTCTGGCTGGCGCGCCGATTGACACCGATGCGGGCAACGGTCCGATCAAGCGCATGGCACATGAATCTCCGATGTCCTTCTACAAGGAACTGGTGGAGATGGGCGGCGGGTTGATGAAGGGCAAATTCATGCTGCAGGGCTGGAAGAACATGCATCCTGTCCAGCATTACATCAAAGACCAGATCGATCTTTACGAGCATGTCGACGACCCGGCCTATGTGAAGAAGGAGGAAGTCTTCAATAGCTGGTACGAGCATCCGCTCGATCTGCCGGGGCGCTGGTATCTCCAGGCCATTGAGCAGATTTTCAAGGAGAACCGTCTGGCTAAAGGCAGGTTCACCGCACTCGGGCGGAAGCTCGATCTCCATTCCGTAACCTGTCCGGTCTATCTTCTGGGCGGTGCCGCCGATGATATCACGACGCCGGAGCAGGTTCTCGACGCGGCCAAATATATCGGGACACCGAAGGAGAAGATTGTCCAGAAGACGGTGCCTGGCGGCCACATTGGGCTGTTCATGGGGGCACGCACACTCAAGGAACACTGGCCGACGATCGCCCGTTGGATACAGGCCAATTCGGAGGCCTGAACATGGAAGGGAGGCAGAGGGAGGACGACGACCCGGAAGCCCCCAGTCCGGTTGTCGGACCAACCCGGCCCCGGCTGCTCAAAGTGCTCGGTCCGGGGTTGATCACCGGCGCTTCGGACGACGATCCGAGCGGGATCGCCACCTATTCCCAGGCGGGGGCGCAATTCGCCTATGCGCTGTCCTGGACGATGCTTTTCACCTGGCCGCTGATGGTGGCGATCCAGATGATCAGTGCCCGTATCGGCCGCACCACGGGGCATGGGATTGCCGGGGTTCTGCGTCTGCACTATCCGCAATCCCTGCTGACCAGCATCGTCCTGCTGCTGTTGGTGGCTAACGTCATCAATCTTGGAGCGGATCTCGGCGCCATGGCCGACTCGATCTCCTTGCTGCTACCCGCCTCGCGCGTCCTGTATGTCCTGCTCTTCGCCGCGATCTGCGTCTCGATGCAGCTCTTCCTGCAATACACACGCTATGTCGCCGTCCTGAAGTGGTTGACCCTCGCGCTGTTCGCATATTTCGGGGTCTTGGCCGTCGTGCATGTTCACTGGCTTACCCTCGCCAGGCAACTCGCTTGGCCGCATCTGACCTGGAATGGTGACTATCTCACAACTTTGGTGGCAATACTGGGCACAACGATCAGCCCCTATCTCTTCTTCTGGCAGGCATCCGAGGAGGTGGAGGACATCCATGTGCATCAACGGCGCATCGATCTGTTCGACGCGCCGGGTCAGGGTCAAGCCGCGCTCCATCGTATCCAGATTGACACGATGGTTGGTATGGGGCTGTCTAATCTCGTGGCGCTCGCCATCATTGTGACCGCAGCCGCCACGCTGAATGTGCATGGGATCACCGATATCCAAACCTCGGCCCAAGCTGCCGAGGCTCTGCGCCCGATCGCCGGAAACTTCGCCTTTCTGGTTTTTGCGTTAGGGATTGTCGGCACGGGGCTGCTCGCCGTACCAGTCCTGGCCGGTTCGGCGGCCTATGCCATCGGCGAGGCCCGGCAATGGCCAATGGGGCTCGCACGGCGTCCAAAGGAGGCGCAGGCTTTCTATGCGACCCTTGTCATTGCAACCTTGATCGGCATGATCATCAACTTTGCGCCGATTGATCCGATCAAAGCATTATTCTGGAGCGCTGTAATCAACGGCGTTGTCGCTGTTCCAGTCATGGCCGTTATGATGGTTCTTTCAGCGCGCACTGACATTATGGGACGCTTTGTCGTCAGTGGCTTGCTCAAGTGGCTCGGATGGATCGCGACGATCCTAATGGGAATTGTCGTCATAGCGATGGTGGCGCTGGCTTTCTGAGATGATCGCCACTTGAGACAGCTTCACCGCGAAACTTGAGGGCTGGTACCGGCGGACCCTGTGCGCCGATCCGGGTGCGCCGCTCGATCTGCCGATGTTGCGCGGCGATCTCGCGGAATATCTCGGCCTCACCATCGAAACCGTCTCCCGCGTGCTCGCCTCGCTGCGCAGGCAGGGCGTCGTCGCGATTGCGGCCGATCACCGGATTTCGATTCTCGACCATGCGCGTCTCGCAGCGATCGGCCAGACTTTCGCGTGATGACCCTTGCTTGATCTGGATCAAGGCGCATGGTCGGCGATCCCGCTAATCCTCTGATCACATCCTGAGGAGGGTAAAATGGACATCAAGAACATCATGACTGTCGCGCCCACCACCGTGGGTCCGGAAACCACGATCGCCGATGCGGGGCGCGTCATGCTCGACCGGCATTTATCGGCTCTGCCGGTGATCGACCGCGACGGGCGGTTGCTCGGCATCGTGAGCGATGGTGATCTGCTGCGCCGCCCGGAACTGGACACCGCGCCGGAAATCGGCTGGTGGCGTGGCTTTCTGACCCCTGAAACCTCGGCTCGCGCCTTCGTTCGCACCAGGGGCCGGCATGTCGGCGAGATTATGACCGAATCGGTTGTCACGGTCGCCGAGACGACCCGTCTGGTCGATGCGGTCGCCGTGATGGAGGAGCGCCGGATCAAACAACTACCGGTGGTCAATGATGGCCTGCTGGTCGGCCTGCTTTCGCGGCGCGACATCCTCGCTGCCCTGCTCGATCGGCTGGTGGTTTCCAGCGGCGGCGCGATGACCGATGAGGCCATCGCAACCATGATCCGCACCGCCATCGCGCGGTCGAACTGGGCCCCCAAGGGCACCGTGACGGTCAGGGTCGTGGCCGGGGTCGCGTCGCTCGGCGGCACCGTGTTCAGCGAGGCCGAACGCAGCGGTCTGCGGGTGCTTGCGGAGAACACTGCCGGGGTCAAAAGCGTCCACGACGACCTCACGTTGATCGATCCGATCGCCGGCGTCACCTATGGGTTCGGCTGACCGCACGACCACGTCGTAACAATCGAGCCAGCGGGTTGATCGCGTTCGGGCATAACCTCCCGAAACCGTCTATACCATCACGGGGACCAACCTGCCCGCCATACAGGTAATCAAGGAGCGCCGCCATGCAGGATGAAGTCATGACCAAACCCGAAATCCAGGGATTTTTCGACGAACCGACCAACACGATCAGCTACGTGGTGCGCGACCCGGCCTCGACCACCTGCGCGGTGATCGATTCCGTGCTCGATTTCGATTCCGCCTCGGGCCGGACCTCGACTGATTTCGCAGACCGGATCATCGCCTTCGTCAAGTCCAACGGCCTCACCGTCGAATGGATCCTCGAAACCCATGTCCACGCCGATCACCTCTCCGCCGCCCCCTACATCCAGCAGGCGCTCGGCGGAAAAATCGGCATCGGCGCCAACATCACCATCGTCCAGAACATCTTCGGCAAGATCTTCAATGCCGGCACCGAATTCGAGCGGGACGGCAGCCAGTTCGACCGCCTGTTCGCCGATGGCGATCAGTTCACCGTCGGCGGCCTTCAGGGCCACGTGATGCACACGCCGGGCCACACCCCCGCCTGCATGACCTGGATGATCGGCGACGCCGCCTTCGTCGGCGACACCCTGTTCATGCCCGATTACGGCACCGCCCGCTGCGACTTCCCCGGCG
>JAQTXO010000127.1 GCA_028688765.1 Acidiphilium sp.
CCACCCCCGGCGCCGCCAACCCCGCGCCGCACCGCGCCCGTCACCCTTCCCATCCAGACCGCGCACCCCGCCCGCCTGGGACCAGCAGTTCGCCCTCCACCAGATCCTCGCCACCCGCGATTTTCAGTTCTGATGCGCCATAGCTTCGCACGCCCGATTCGTTACGATATCGTAATTATATCGGACCCTTCACAGCCCGAAATAGGCTTCCCGCACCGCTGTCGAGGCTTCAAGCTGCGCCCGCGTCCCCGACAGGCGAACCCTGCCGCCATCGATCAGGTAGCCACGATCCGCCAGTTCGAGAAACGCGACGTTCTGTTCGGCAATCAGCAACGCGGTCCCCGCCCCGATCGCGGTCTGCAAAATCTTGATCACCTGCTTGACGAAAACCGGCGCCAGCCCGGACGAAGGCTCGTCCATCAGCAGGAGCCGGGGCTCGGAGACCAGAACCTTCGCGATCCCGAGCATCTTGCGCTGCCCGCCCGACAAGGTGGCCGCCGCATGGCGGCGCTTTTGCGCGAGGTCGGGAAACATCTCGAACAGCCGGTCGCTGCGCTGGCGGACGGTCGCGCGGTCCAGAAAATAACCCCCGAGCCGGATATTCTCCTCGATCGACAGGCTGGGAAACACCCCGAGTTCCGACATGAACGCGATGCCCCGGCGGATGCGCTGGTCGGGCGCGAGCATTTGCAAGGCCTCGCCCTCAAACCGGATCGTGCCGCCGCGGCAGGCGATCAGCCCGATAATGGTGCGCAGCAGCGTCGTCTTGCCCGCACTGTTCGCGCCGAGCAGCAGCACGGTTTCCCCGGCGGCCACGTCGAGATCGATCCCCCACAAAATCTGGAGCGGACCGTAGCCGGCTTCGACGCCTTCGAGCGAAAGCAGGGTCATCCTGTCACCCTCCGATGAATGCCGCGACGACTTCAGGGTCCTGCGACGCCGCGCGCAGCGTGCCCTCGAACAGCATCCGCCCCGCCCCGAGAACGATGACCCGTTCGGTGATGCGGTTGAGAAAGTCGAGCAGGTGTTCCACCACGATCATCGCAATCCCCCGCGCCGCCAGCCGTTGCAGCAGGATCGCGACGACGGCGAGTTCCTGCGGGTTCAGCCCCGCGCCGATCTCGTCGATCAGCAGGATTTGCGGCCCGGTGGCCAGCGCGCGGGCGAGGTCGAGCATTTTCTGCTGATTGACCGTCAACGACCCCGCCGCCTGCCCGGCATGGGAGGCAAGATCGGTCTCGGCGAGGATGGCAGCGATATCGACCTGGTCATGGCCGCAGAAATGCGCGGAGACCTCGATATTCTCGCGCACCGTCATGCTGCGGAACGGCTTGGGCACCTGAAAGGTCCGGTTGATCCCCATGCGCGCGAGCCGAAACCCGGGCCGCGTCTGAACCGGCACACCGTTGAGCAGGATGCGCCCGGCATCGGCGCGATGGACCCCGGAAATCACGTTGATCGTCGTGGTCTTGCCCGACCCGTTCGGCCCGACCAGCCCGACGATCTCGCCCGCCGCGACCGTGAAGCTCACCTTGTCGAGCACGGTGAGGCCGCCGAATCGCTTGCCGACCGCATCGAGCCTGAGGAGAGGTTCAGAAGACACGGATGCGCCTCCGTTCGAGCAGCGAAATCAGGCCGTTGGGCAGGAACAGAACCAGCAGCACGATGAGCAGACCATAGAGCAGCTCGAAATACTGCGGTGCCGAAACCCCGATCACGGCATAGAAACTGTACAGGATCACCGCACCGATCAGCGGCCCGATCACGGTGCCGACCCCGCCGAACAGGGCGAACACGATGGCGAAAACGCTGATCTGCAGATTGAACACCGATTCCGGGTAGAACACCGAAAGGTTCCACACATAGGTGCCCCCGGCCAGCCCCGCGATCAGCGCCGAAGCCAGCCACACGATCAGGCGCTGACGGACAACATCGATCCCCGCGAGCGCGGCGCTGACCGGATCTTCGGTCATCGCCCGCAGCCCGGTGCCGAACCGCGACATCCGGAAATACCCGGCAATGGCGATTGCGAGCAGCAGGATCGCCGCCATGGCCGCATAGCTCGCCGGCGGATCGTAGATCTGCTGGAGCTTCAGCCCGTAAGGCCCCCCGGTAATCGAGGACAGGTCGGGGTTGGACACCACGAAATAGATGATCTGCGAGGCCGCGAGGTTGGCGATCGAAAAATACGCCCCCGAAAGCCGCAGCAGCGGACCCAGGATCAGCGCGATGACCGCCGAGGCGACCCCGCCCCCGGCAACACAGAGCAGCACCGGCAGATGGGTATGCAACACGAGCAGCGCGGTGCCATAGGCGCCGGTCCCGAAGAACCCGACATAGCCGAACGGCAGATAGCCGGTGAACCCGTACATCAGGTTCAGCCCCTCGGCGAGAACGACGAAGGTCATGATCGTGAACAGAAGCGAGGTATTGCCGTACAGATGCGGCGCGATCAGCGCGAGCGCGCCGACGACCGCCATGGTGATCAGCGCGGGCCGGGCCGGGTGCCGCCATCCGGACTCACGCAACCCGCACCGCCTTGCCGAGCAGCCCGGAGGGGCGGATCAGCACGATGATCACGAGCAGCGCATAGGGCACGAGGTCCGACCAGGACGAGTAGTAGGTCTGCATCAGCATGGTCCCGATGCCGAACACGAGGCCGCCGACCACGGTGCCAAGCGGGTTGCCGAGCGAGCCGATGATGATGATCGCAAAGGAGGTGATCGTCAGGCTGTCGCCGATCCCCGGTGAGACCGAGCCGAGCATATAAGGAACGAACACCCCGGCGATCCCGGCCAGGGCGAGGCCGATGATGAAGGCGATGGCGGAGACCCGGTCGACATCGATGCCGGTGGCACGGGCCTCGTCGCGGTCGGCCATGACCGCGCGCGTCGCATATCCCAGCCGGGTGCGCGAGAAGTAGAGATAAAGTCCCGCGATTGCCGCGGCGCTCACCAGCACGGTGACGCCCCAGCTGTCCGGGAAAGCCTGGCCGATGATCACGATGTTGCCCGAGCCCAGAGCGTCGCCCGGCAGAGACCGCTGATCGGCGCCGAACGTGAGCGTCACCAGCGCTTCGATGATCTGCGCCACGCCGAAGAACAGGATGAAGGAGAGCATCTCGGGATCGCGGCTGCGTTGCAGGCGCGGCACCACGGCGTAGTAGAGCGGCCAGCCGATCACCATCGCGCCGAGCACGGCGAGCGGCAGGCCGAACAGCGGATTGAGATGCAGCGCGCGGGCCAGCACGTAGGCACCGAACCCGCCGAGCATGACGAACTGGCCGTGGGCGAGGTTGATGATCCGCATCACCCCGAACACCAGGTTCAACCCGATTCCGACCAGGCTGAAAAAGATGCCGTACAGGATGCCGCCGATCAGGGCGTATTCGAGAAGGCTCAAACTGGGTCTCCACCGGCGGGGGCCGGCAAGCGGTTGCGCCACCTGCCGGGCGCCCGGCGCGGGCGGCTCAGGATTTCGGCGCCGGATAGACCGGCTTTCCGGTCGCCTTTTCCTTCGGATACACCACGACCAGCTTGTTCGTGGCACCGCTCGGCACCAGCTGCGCGACCGGGAACGGCTGGCCGAGCTGCGCGCCCTCGGCGTTCAGCTTGAACGGACCCAGCAGCGTCTTGGTGTGGCCGGACATGTCCATCAGCGCGGCATGAAAATCGAGCTGGGTGAATTTCGGTGCCGTGCCCAGCATGTCCTGCATCACGATGCCGGTATTGTAGCCGGCGGCGTCGAGAAAATTCGGGGACCGGTGCTCGGCGCTCTTGAACGTATCGACGAAATCCGACGTGTTGAGGCCGTAACTGACCGTCTTGTACGAAACCAGCGGCGGCGCCGGATAGGTGTAGGTATAGGCCAGCGACTTGGCCCCGACATTCTTGGTCAGCAGTGTCAGGAGCTGACCGGGGAAGATGGTGAACACCATATTGAAATGCAGCCCGCTCGACTTGAGCGCCTTGAGGAAGGCGATGTCGTTGTCGGGGTAGCCGAACTCGATCAGCGCATCGGGCCGGCGAGCGGCGATGGCGTGGATCAGCACGGTATAATTGGTCTCGCTGGTCGGGACCGCATGGAAATAGACCGGCTTGGTTCCGGCCTTGGCGAGCACGGATTTCAGGGTATTCGCCTGGGAAGCGTCGAAATCGTTCGAATCGTACAGGACCGCGACGCGCTTGATCTGCTTCTGGTCGTTGATGAAATGGCCGAGCGGCACCGGCCAGACCGTGGAGGCCGGAATACTGACATCGGCCAGATAATCGGTTTTCCGGGTAAAGAAATTCGCGCCCGATCCGGTCGGGTCGATCAGGAGCATATGATGTTCTTCGGCCAGCGGAATCGCAACCGATGTCAGGACCGAGCCGAAATCGGCGACCAGCAGATCGACATGGTCCTGCGTGATCAACTGATTGTACAAGGTGGTCGCGGTCGAGGTCGAGCTCTGGTCGTCATACGCGATGATCTTGACCGGGATTTTCCTGTCGAACGCCTTGACGAACACCCCGCCGGTCTTGTTCACCTGCGCCGCCCAGAATTGCAGGCCGTGATACTGGCCTTCCGACGACACCGCGAAAGGCCCGCTGCTGGCGTAGAGCGTGCCGATGGTCAGCGTTGCCGGAGGTGCTGCCGCGTGGGCGATGGACGCGGCAGCCAGCGCCATCGTTGCGGCGACAAGACCGGTCATTGATCGGATCAGAGCCATTGATTTCCCCCGTCGAGTTCAAAAAATCGTGCAGCGTGTCCGCGTTCTTCGATATTATGAAGTGGTTACAAGATGCGGCGACCCGCTTCAAGGTGCTGCAAAACACATTGCGGACACCGGCGACAGATCACCCCCCGGTATTCCGCACCGGCTTCGGCAGCCAGAGGGCGGCGAGGCCGAGGATGGGGAGGAAGGCGCAGATTTTGTAGACGGTGGTGATGCTGGTCCAGTCGGCGACGACGCCGAGGCCGGCGGCACCGAGGCCGGCGACGCCGAAGGCGAGGCCGAAGAACAGGCCGGAGACGGCACCGATGCGGCCGGGCATCAGGTCATTGGCGAAGACCACGATGGCGGAGAAGGCCGAGGACAGGATCAGGCCGATCAGGATGGTGAGGATGATGGTCGCGTCGAGCCCGACATAGGGGAGTGCGAGGGTGAAGGGCAGGACGCCGAGGATGGAGCCGATGATGACGGCGCGGCGGCCGATGCGGTCGCCGATCGGGCCGCCGATCATGGTGCCGGCGGCGGCGGCGGCGAGGAAGATGAACAGGTCGATCTGGGCCTGCTGCACCGGCAGGTGGAAGCGATGCATGAGGTAGAAGATGTAATAGGAGTTGATGCTGGCAAGGTAGACGAATTTCGACATCATCAGGATGCCGAGCAGGATGAGCGGGACCATGACGCGGGCGGGGGCGGCGCTCGGTTTGACGGCGGCACGCACGCGGGGTTTGGCGTGGCCGTTGGCGCGGAACCAGATGCCGATGCCGGTGAGGATGGCCATGCCGAGCAGGGCGGCCAGCGAGAACCACGCCATGCTCTCGCGCCCGCGCGGCAGGATGAAGAAGGCGGCGAGCAGCGGGCCGAGGGACTGGCCGAAATTGCCGCCGACCTGGAACAGCGATTGGGCGAAGCCGTGTTTGCCGCCCGAGGCGATACGGGCGATGCGCGAGGATTCCGGGTGAAAGATCGACGAGCCGATGCCGAGCAGGGCGGCGGCGGCGAGGAGTTCGGGGTAGGAAGACGCGAAGGCGAGGCCGATGAGGCCCGCGAGGGTGAAGCCCATGCCGAAGGGCAGCGAGAAAGGTTGGGGTTTCGCATCGGTATAGAGGCCGACGACGGGTTGGAGGATCGAGGCGGTGACCTGATAGACCAGGGTGATCAGGCCGATCTGGGCGAAGTTGAGGTGAAAGCCGCCTTTGAGCAGCGGGTAGATCGCGGGCAGGAGCACCTGCATCATGTCGTTCAGCATGTGGCAGACGCTGATGGCGACCAGCACGGCGAAGGTGGTGCGCGATGCGGTGCGGGCAGGCGATTCGAGGACGGCGCTCACGGCATGGTGTCTCCTTGGCGCACCCGGATAGGGGAGTTCGGGATTTTTCGCATCTTTGTTCTTCGCAATGAAGCCATGCTAACCCGGTTTCCATGGCTCCTTCACCCGTTCATGTCCGTTTTGCCCCCTCCCCCACCGGCTATCTGCATGCGGGGAATGCACGGCAGGCGGTGGTCAATTTTCTGTTCGCGCGGGGCCGCGGTGGGCGGCTGACCCTGCGGATCGACGATACCGACCGGGAGCGTTCGCGGCCGGAATTCGAGGTGGCGATCGAGCAGGATCTGGCGTGGCTGGGGATCGCCTGGGATGACAAGGTGCGGCAGTCCGACCGGTTGGTTCGGTACGCCGAGGCGGCGGAAAGTTTGAAACAGACGGGGCGTTTGTATCCGTGTTTCGAATCCGAGGAGGAGTTGGCGGCGAAGCGGGCGTTGCGGGCGAAGCGCAAGCTGCCGCCGGTTTACGACCGGGCGATGCTGTCGCTGACGCCGGAGCAGCGCGCCGCCGCCGAGGCCAATGGCAAGACGCCGTATTGGCGGTTCAGACTTTCCGACGGGGCGATCGGCTGGGACGATCTGGTGAGCGGGCCGCGCGACATTCGCCTCGCTACGGTTTCCGATCCGGTGGTGATCCGGGCGGATGGGACGCCGCTTTATACCTTCACCTCGGTCGTCGATGATCTCGATATGGGGATTACCCATGTGATCCGGGGCGAGGATCATATCACCAACACGGCGGCGCAGATCGATATGTACCGGGCGCTGGCACCGCGCCGGGCGCTGCCGGATTTTGCGCATCTGCCGCTGGTTTCGGAATTGTCGGGCGACAAGCTTTCGAAACGGAGCGGCAGTGTTTCGCTGCGGACGTTCCGGCGCGACGGGATCGAGCCGATGGCGCTGGCGGCCTATCTGGCGCGGCTCGGCTCACGGCGCGATCCGGAGCCGTTGACACTGGGGGAACTGGCCGGGACGTTCAATCTCGATGCGTTTTCGCGCGGGGCGCCACGGTTCGATGCGCGGCAGTTGCTGGCGCTGAACCGGCGCGTGCTGCACGCGCAGCCGTTCGAGACCGTGGCGGATCGATTGCCGGAGGGGGCGGACGAGGCGTTCTGGCTGGCGATCCGCGATAATATCGACCTGCTGTCCGAGGCGCGGCAGTGGTGGGAGATCGTGCGGGGGCGGATCGATCCGCC
>JAQTXO010000002.1 GCA_028688765.1 Acidiphilium sp.
GCGCGCTTCGCAGGGCAAGCCCCGCTCGCACGCAACCCGGCCCCGCCCGCCAGCATGTCACCCCCTCCCTCCCGCTGCTCGCCGCGAGGCGTCCAGAAAAGCGCACGCGCTTTCTGGATTTAACAAAGGAAGGAGTTAGACCAATGGCCACCGACACCCGCCGCGATCTGTACGCCGAGATAACCAATTCCGTTATCGCCGCTCTTGAGGCAGGCACCCGGCCCTGGGTCCGGTCATGGACAACCGACGCAGATATCACCCGCCCCTTGCGCGCCAATGGCGTTGCATATCGTGGAATCAACGTCATCAACCTCTGGATATCCGGTGCGGCACGCGGCTACGCCTCACCATTTTGGTTGACGTTCCGGCAGGCGATCGAGCTTGGCGGGCATGTTCGCAAAGGGGAAAAATCAACGCTTGTTGTTTATGCCAGCACCTTCACCAAAAAGGACGAGACCGGATCAGGGGAGACAAGAGAACGGCAGATCCCTTTTCTGAAAAGCTATAGCGTATTCAACGCCGCGCAGATCGAGGGCTTGCCCGCTCACTACCACCCGCAGCCCACCGCCACCGATGACACCAGTGGGAAGATCGAGCACGTCGAACGGTTCTTTTCAAACACCGGAGCAGCAATCGAGAACATCGGTAATCAGCCGCTTTACAGCCATGACCGCGATATTGTCTTGTGCCCGCCTATTTCTACGTTCGATTCACCGCTTTCCTACTATGTCACCCTCGCCCACGAGTTGACCCACTGGACCGGCGCAAAGCACCGGCTGGACCGGATCAGCGATCGCCGCCACGACGCTCATGGCCGGGCTTTCGAGGAATTGATTGCAGAGCTTGGCGCGGCCTTCATTTGCGCGGACCTTGGCATGATCACCACCGCCCGCGAGGAAAACGCCTCTTATATTGCTAGCTGGCTGACCGCGCTGAAAAACGACAAGCGGTTCATCTTTTCAGCCGCAACCAAGGCGCAACAAGCAGCCGACTATCTCCAAAGCCTCCAACCCAAAGACGAGACCGGCGAGGCCGCCGACGACTTCGAGGAAGGGGCCGCCGCATGAGCGGCCCCGGCATCTGGGAGGATATCAACATGGGTCATACTCGCATCCACCGCGACGATCGACGCCGCCCACTCGATCGCGCCCCCAAACTGATCGACAAGCGCACTTTCTGGAAACGCGCGCGCGCCGCTGCCAGGTCGGAGATCATCGCGATCATTTCCGCTCTCAGCGAACCGCGCGCCTCACCACCCCGACGCGGACCCTTGACCGGCGAAATCCACCGCTAACCTTCGCCATGTGTCCCATTTGGTGTATAGTCTGAACGATACGCCCGCGCGTGACGGTAAACCCTCGCTTTCCGACCCGCGCGACGCGACCCCTTCAATTGGGACATCACCAATGCGCCGCGCCGTGATCTATTGCCGAGTCTCGACGACCGACCAATCATGCGACCGCCAGCAACACGAGCTCGACGCCTTCGCGCTCGCCGCTGGTTATCAAGTCATCCAGAGCTTTCGCGAAACCGCGTCCGGCGCGCGAGTGGATCGCGCCGAACGCGCCCGAGTCCTCGCCCTGGCTCAGCGCCGCCAGATCGACGCTATACTTGTGACGGAACTTTCGCGCTGGGGCCGCTCGACCCTCGACCTTCTGAAATCCCTGCATCAGTTGCGCGAATGGCGTGTCTCGATCGTCACGCTTCGAGGAGCCGCCTTCGACCTCTCGACACCAGAGGGAACCATGATGGCAACCGTTCTCGCAAGCATCGCGCAATTCGAGCGCGAGTTGACCGTAGAACGGATCAAATCGGGCCTCGCTGCCGCCCGCCTTCGCGGGCGGCAGCTCGGTCGCGCCGCCGGCGATCGGCCTAAGTCCGATCGCTACCAGAAAAAAATCCTCGCATTGCGCGACGAGGGCCGCAGTTATCGTTTCATCGCCCGCGAGCTTGGCTTGTCAAAAAACACTGTCATGGGCGTCATCAACCGGGTCGAAAAAGAACGGGCCACCGTTCCATGACACGCAAACCGCGCCCGCCTATCAGCGAGGCGACGAGAGCTAAAATGTCGGCCGCCAGCCGCGGCCGTAAATTGTCGGACGAAGCGAAAGCCAAACTTTCGCTTGCGGCGCGCAACCGCTCGCCGGAAACCATTGAAAAAATGGCCGCAGCGAAACTCGGCTCGAAACACTCGCCGGAGACGATCGCCAAAATGCGCGAGATCCACCGCCAGATACCAATATCGCCAGAAACGCGCGAGAAAATGTCACTTTCTCGCACAGGCTTCAAACATAGCCCGGCAACGCGGGAAAAAATGTCTGCGATCAAAAAAGGCGTACCTCAAAAACCCGAAGTGCGAGAAACAAAGTCTCGTATAGCTAAAGAACGGGCTTCAACACCTGAAGGCCGCGCGCACCTCGAAGCCACGCTTTTTCGTGCGTCGCGCAATCCCACGGCTGAAACACGATCCAAATTGGTTCAAGCCGCACTTGCCCGATCGCCCGAGACGCGCGCTAAAATGTCGGCTGGCGCGAAAGCGATGTGGGAGAGACGACGAGCCGCCAAATCTGAATGAAACACCAACCAAAAATAAAACCACTACTTGCCTCACTCTCTCACACCGGAAATTCTTAGCGATGAAACCCCAACCCCCGATCGGTGATCCGCCTTACCCTGAACGTGTAGAAATTCGGCATGATGCGTATTCAGAAACGCTGATGTCGCAGACTTGCGACATCATCGAAACGACTGGCGACCACGACCGTAAGTTTTTCTCCGCCATCCGCTATCGGACATTTGCAGGACCACATACGCTCCGGTTCGAGGCAAGATTCGAACCGGTCTCCCCGCATAATCCGACTGCACCTGAACAGGGTATGGGTATAAAGAATCGAATCGATTTAACACTTGATGTCGAACGCAATGTTGCATCGCTTGGCCCGAAGGGAAATATTATCATTGATATGCCCTACAGAAATCGCGGTATCGGGCGTTACATGCTTTCCCGCGTACTGACCTGGTTGAAAGTTAAGGCACCATCCGCATCAATCAATCCGGGCTGGCTTAGTCCTGTAGATGGCGGATCGAATCACATTGGCCGCGATCGGTTTTATCGGAGTCAGGGTTTCCGAATTCATGAATCAGAACACACGCCGGAATCTGGCACTTTCTGGATTGAAAACGCCAGCCTTCTTACACCATCCTACAATGATAATAAGGTCAAGGTCATGGACCCCCGGTCGATTGCAGTGACGTTAGCCGCGAATGCACTAGAAATCGAGAATATTTCTTTTGAGTCTGAACACCGCCTTAAAACTATTCGCGCGCAACGAACCTTAATTTCCCGCTACCAGAGGATTGCAACTTGGCTTGTCTTGGCTCTAATTCTAATCGGTGTGTTGTTTTATTTGCTGCGACACATATGACGCTTGTGTGTCTCCCCGGCAAGCCGGGGCCGGGCTCTAGTTCGGTAAGCGAAGGCGCTAACCGAACCGGAACCCCGCTGATAGGCGCGGGTTTCCGCCCTTCGGGTAACGATCCCTGACACCGCGCCGGCAAGCCGGCGCGCGGCTTGTTCGCCTTTCAAAGCCAGCCGAAGCCGCCAATGCCTAATGCGTACCCCCAGATCAGGGCATAGCCATCGCCGCTTTCCGGCTCAGCTCCGCAACATCTCTTTTGTGCCGCATGGGTGCGTTTCAGCCACAAATATTCCCGGCCCTTTCCTGCCGTTCCGCCACGCCGCGCCGATTTCTGCGATTATTCGCCAGCGCCCGGCAGTCCGGCCCGTTGGCGCTTTTCTGATCGCCGTGACACGCCCCCGCGCGACCGTGTGCGAAGCTGGCCCTTGTATTTGCCTCTCGAAATTGACCGCCGCCCATCAACATTGTCTGTCTCCCTTGCGGAGTTCGGCCCGCCTATTCGGCCTCGATCGATGGCACAATGACGGATGGCGCGATGGCCGCAACCGGCGTCTCCCGCGTCTTGCGGGAGGCCAGGTTGCGTTTCGCGCGGGGTAAACCCCGCACGCTCCGCAACCCGACCTCCCGCAATCCGCAGGCTCCCCCGGCCCTCCGCTGCGCTACGGCCCCAAGAGGGGTGCAGCCATCGCGCCATCCGTCTCAGGCGTGCCATCGAGGCCGAATAGGCGGCCCGAACTCAGGAGACAGACAATGTTGATCGGCACTTTCAAACTTCTCGAAAACGGCAAATACAAGGGCCAGCTCCGCACACTCACAGTCGATGCGCGGGTCGATATCGTCCCCGTCGATCAGAAAAGCGCCAACGGGCCGGACTACCGCCTCTTCGCAGGCATCGCAGAAATCGGCGCGGCGTGGCGGAAGACATCGGAAAAATCGGGCCGGGAATATTTGTGGCTGAAACTCGATGACCCGAGCTTCCCGAAAGAGATCTGGGCTTCGCTGATTGAGCAGGAAAGCGGCGATGGCTATGCCCTGATCTGGGGGCGGCGCGATTAAGGAATTGGCGGCTTCGGCCGCCTTTTTCTTTGCTCACCGCCGCAGATGGTTGGGATTGTTGAAGGAAACACCAAAGAGAATGAAACAAAGGCACATCACTCGACGAGAACAGAATTGCGTGTCTCCCCGGCAAGCCGGGGCCGGGCTCTAGTTCGGTAAGCGAAGGCGCTAACCGAACCGGAACCCCGCTGATAGGCGCGGGTTTCCGCCTTGCGGTAACGATCCCTGACACCACACCGGCAAGCCGGTGTGAGCGGGGCCAGCGGGCTTCGCCCGCCCTGCCCCTGCACCCCGCGCCGTTCCGGCGCGTGCGGCCCGCGCCGATCGGCGCGGAAGATAAACACCAAAGTATGACGATGTACGGCTATCGAACTGGTATGCAGTTATCAATGCCGCAGCTAGTTATCATCGCGCAGACGCGCGAAATGTAAGGGAGGGAGGGCGCCGCCCTCCCTCCCCCCGAAATGCTGGCTACAGCAGAGCCAGGCCGCGCGCTTCGCAGGGCAAGCCCCGCTCGCACGCAACCCGGTCCCGCCCGCCAGCATGTCACCCCCTCCCTCCCGCTGCTCGCCGCGAGGCGTCCAGAAAAGCGCACGCGCTTTCTGGATTTCACAAAAGGAGATTGACATATGCCCCCCGTTCTCACCGACGCCGACCGCCACCAGCTCATGAGCAATGCCCGCGCCACCGCAGAAAATGACGACCTCGATCCTCAGCCCGTTGTGCGGCTTTTTCTACTCGGCACGAATGCGTCTTGGCTTCTCACCGAACTCATGCCCCATGATCCTGATACTGCTTTCGGTCTCTGCGATCTCGGCATGGGTTGCCCCGAACTCGGCTATGTCAGCATATCGGAAATCTCTGGCTCCCGGCTCCCGCTCATGCGTGATCCTGCTTTCCGTCCGACGCGCACCTTGAGCGAATATGCCACAATCGCGAACCGCGAAGGCATCATCACCCTTTGATGTGAAGGGAGGCCGCCTGGGCGGCCTCCCTTCACAGGCGAGGCGTCAAGCCACTTTGCTATATTTCGCGCTCCCCGGCCTATACCATTCCGCGATCCATTCCCCGCCATCGGTTTCCCTCAACGTGGCATCGATCGGCACCGGAAACAGCGGATCATCGAGACGCAGCGTCAGGTAACGCGAGCCGTCATCAGCCTGCTTTGCGAAGCCAGAGCCGACCAGAAAAGTCCCCGCGAAAATCAAATGAGTTGGCCCGACATCGACCACCCGGTTTGTGACCGGCTGGATCACAATGTCCAATTTAAGCGTGATCGTCCGCAGATCCCCACTGTATGCACCGCCTTGCTGGCAAAAACGCCCGATAATCATGGTCTTGTCCCTTTCGTCATTCCAGAAAACACCCAAGCGAAGCGCCGGGCTGTTTTCTGGACGCCTCGCGGCGAGCAGCGGGAGGGGAGGGGGGGACATACCGGCGGGCGGAGCCGGGTTGCAAGCAAGCGGGGCTTGCCCTGCGAAGCGCGCGACCTGGCTCTGCCGTAGGCGGTATTTCCGGGGGAGGGGAGGGCCGCGCCCTCCCTCCCTTACGTTTCGCGCGTCTGCGCGAATACTCGTAACGGAATGCCTTGCTTTCAATGTGATAGCCGGGTATGTTTTCGATAACCGGCGACTACTTTTACAGCCGGTTATCACATTGAAAGGAAGCCCATGCCAACGATCGTATTCGCGAGCAGCAAAGGCGGGGTAGGCAAAACGACCTCTGCAATGATGCTGGCCTTTGTCCTCGCCCGCCACGGTGTGCCGATCACAGTCATCGACGCCGACCCGAATCATCCGATCGGCCTATGGGCCGAGCGTTACCCCGACGCTCTCCCCGAACGCATGAAACTCCGCACTGCGATCGGCAGCGATGTCGCAGACGCGATCGACGAGGCCGATACGCCGTTTATCATTGTTGACCTCGAAGGCACGAAAAACATCGAGGTTTCAGTTGGTCTCGGTCGCGCGGACCTCGCCTTGATACCAATGCGCGGGAGTCAATTCGACGCCGACGAGGCCGCGAGCGTCATCCGGTTGATCCGGCGACAAGAGACAATTTTCCGTCGCACAATTCCCTACCGCGTCTTCCTCTCCGCGACTTCTCCAATCGGCGACGATCGATCAGCTCGCCGTCTCGCCGCTCAATTCCACGATTCAAATATCCCGATGCTCAAGACAAGCCTCGTTGAACGGGCTGCGTTCCGCACCCCGTTCAACATCGGCCGCTCGCTCTACGATCTGACCGCGCGCGACGTTCGGAGTCCCGAAACCGCCATAGCCAACGCCGAAGCCTTCGCGCTCGAAATCCGAGACGTTCTGAAATCGACCGCTAACCATGCTCAGGAGATCGCCCATGTCTGACCCTAAACCCGCCAAACTGGATTTTAGCGACGTGACGCATCAGCCGCGTATCCGCCCCGACAACTCGACCCAGGCCCGCGCGTTGCTCGACTCGCGCGAGGCCGGTTTCACCGACCGCAGTGAAACAGTAAAGATCGATCGACGCACGACGCGCCCGCGCCAGAGCGTTGCGAAGGTGCAGATCAATTTGAAAGTCCCGCGCGAGGTTCGCACATCGTTTGTTGACGCCGCGCGCGACGCCGGCGACCGAGACGCGGCAGTGCTAAATCTCGGTTCATTCTTCGAGCGCGTCTGGGCTTTCTATCTCGCCAACCACGAAAACCCGCCCGCGTGACGAGCCCGAGTTTTCATTGACAAGTGAACACCTTTTCGCTTAAGCCCGAGAGACCAACCCGCGTTACCGGAAACATTTAATTAAAATGTTTCCGGTAACGCCCGTGACGGTAGCCAAGGGATGCGTCATATTGAGCACAGTTTCGCAGCGGGTCAAACGTCATCGGATCAAACATCAGTTGATTCGCGTTGAAGTTTCCGTCAGGACGCCCGCAGAGGCAACGGCCATCCGACATTTCGCGCGGATGCTAAAATCACCCCAGACTAGCCCGGCCCCGAGCGCAATGCCGGAATACCATGCCAGCCGCCCGGCCCAAATCGCAGGTCAATGGGCATTGACCGACGAGGGCCGCGCCGTGCTCGATGAGTTCGGCGCGGCCCTCGATGGCGCTCCGCGCGCTATCATCGACCGCGCGCGCCGAATGGCACTCACTCTGTCCGAAGCCAGCGCGCGGCTCGACGCTGCCAATACCTTACTCACGAACCCGGAAGGTGCACCACATGATTAGCCTTATCGCACCAGCTCGCCAACGCGCGAGATGGCCCGTTTTCGCGCTGATCGGTGTCGGCCTGGCGCTGGCTGCATACGCTCACCAATCGACAAGCCGCGCCCCAATCGTGTTCAACGACTCCGCAAGTGTCCCGATCGGCTTTTGGGTACGCCATCCTTTCAATCCGCGAGACATTCATATCGGCTCAGTTATCGGATTCAGACCGAACCGCCTTGCAATGCGATATGTTCGCCCCTTCATGCCGGAATATGTGAAACGCATGACGATCCAAAAATACGTCGCCGGGATACCCGGTGACATCATATGCAGACATGGCCGCGCCTTTTCCATCAATGGAGACGTTCTGGGAATTGCCGCGACCCATGACGGCGAAGGAAATCCATTGCCCTCATGGCACGGCTGCCAGACCCTTCGACGCGGCCAGTACGCTGTATTCTCCGACCGGATCAGCAACAGCTTCGACAGTCGCTATTATGGAGCCGTCCCGGTGCGTGACATCCGCGGGATCTATAAGCCGGTGATGACATGGTGAACCGCGCACGCTTTCCGCTCCTGACCGCCGTGGCGATCGCCACGGCGGCGACGGCACATGCTGCCCCGCGCGTCGCTCTCGGTCTGACCGATCAACATGGACCGGCAGTTGATACCACGATCTTTTTGTCTGCCCACGGCGAGACCACGCTACGCCTTCACCCCGTTCCGATGTCAGTGCCGCCGCAGAAGGCACCTATGGCGAAACCCCAAGATGTGGTTGATGCACCGACTCACCGCGTCACGATATCCCAGATCGACGCCGATGCAATCGGGCGGGTGGCGTATGCGGAAGCTGGCAATCAGGGACCGGCCGGACTTATGGCCGTCATCGACACAATCCTTAACCGCGCACGATCGGGGGAGTTTCCTCGCAGCATCCGAGCCTTACTGGACGCACCAAACCAATTTCAGACGGTCACGGACGCTGGTGGTTCATGGCGAAATCTACCCCCGCTCACACTGATGCAGCAGGTGCAGTATCGGACGATCCTCGATCTGATTAAAGCGGGCGGTATGCGCGATATCTCGAAAGGCGCTCTCTATTTCCAGAACCCGGCACTAGAAGCGAGCGAAGCGAGAAACGGCGATGTGTCGGCTGACGAGGTAGGCTTTGATGGTGCGAAGCCGGTTGTAACGATCGGAGCGCAGACCTTCTACCACACCATCCCGAGCATTCCAGCGACGGCGAGGGCACAGCGGCAACACCATCTTTTCGTCGCGAAGGCCGGGCGCGAACACAACCCCAATACGCTTTTCGTGCCGGTCAACGCGCGCATGAACATTCAGACGAAGCCGGTATCTCCGAAAGGCTCGCCGCTGACACCACTTGAAGCGGCGTCGGACAAAGAGCCCTCAAGCCTGGGTAAAGGTCCATCAGCAAACGATGCCCCGCTGATCGCCGCCAAGGACCTCGACAGGGCAGCCTCGACATCACGTAAGCGACTGACAAGCTCTGGGAGTTCACCAACCGAGTCCCCCGTGGCTTCGCCGTCACCGCCGATTAGCTCGCTTCCATCGCCTTTCGTTTTCAATGCGGTGAAATCGGTATCGACCTCCGGCACTCCATAGACTGCTAAGGTTTCCTTCAGCAAATCTGCATCGCGCGGAGAAGCACGGCGAACGAGACGCGCGACCTTCTGGCCCAACTCAGGATCGTTGTCGATCGCGTGCAGGACAAGAGCACCCACAACGATCTTGCGGCGGGCATCCCTTTTCCGGTTCGCCGTTGCAGTCCATGCAACAGCGAGTTCCGCCGCTGCTTGGGCTTGTGCAAACTCCCGTTCGGCATCAGCGAGCGCCTTCACGGTATCGTGAAGCCTCATAAGTTGGGTATGGGTAGGGTCTCTCGGCATTGGTGAAATGTAGCGCAGGATTCCCCTTGCAGCAACACGAAGGCTTGTGCGGCAGAAAACCGGGGTCTATATGGCTAGGAGAACCCGGAAGGGCGCACTTACACAAACTCTGCGAGTTTGTAGCGCGGCCAGGGGTAAACCCCTAGCGACCCCTTCGGGCGGTTTCGCTAGAAACCGTCCGAGCCAAGGGGCAAGCCCCTTAGCGATCCCGTTGGAGTACGAATGGCTGACTTCCGACTTTCCGTAAGCATCATCAGCCGTGGCGCAGGAAAGTCAGTCATGGCGGCGGCTGCTTATCGAGCGGGACAATGCCTCACCGATGAAAGAACCGGCCGTATCCACGATTATACGAGGAAGGAAGGAGTTGAATGGAATACAGTTGCGGTCCCTCCTGGCTCGCCAGAATGGTCACTTAAACGGGAGGAATTATGGAACCGTGCGGAGGCAGCCGAGAGCAGAGTGAATGCTCGCACCGCCCGCGAATTTCAACTCTCACTCCCTCACGAACTGGATTTGAAGCAGCGAAAAGCCCTTGTCATAGAATTCGTCGCGAGGGAGTTCACCGCTAAGGGCCTAGTAGCCGACATCGCGCTGCATAAACCTGGGAGGGAAGGTGATCAAAGAAATTACCATGCTCATATTTTGGTACCAACAAGAGCAATCGGGCCGACCGGGTTCGGACCAAAATTGCGGGAATTAAACGGAGTGCAACAGCTCGAAGCGTGGCGGAAATCATGGGCAGATATCCAGAATCGGCATCTTGAAACTGCGCTTGGAAAGGAAGCGCCGAAAGTTTCCCATCTTAGTCTCGTTGAGCAAAACATCGCCCGAAATGCGCAAATTCATCTCGGTCCACACGTATCAGCTATGGAACGTCGCGGCATCCGAACTGATCGCGGCACGCTTAATGCAGCGGTTCGCCATAAGATCGAGATTCAGAAAATCGGAAATCGCGTGGCGGAGTACAGGGACATTCTTAAGTACGGCACTGAATCGCGTCCGGTCGATCGCACAGTGCTCGACCTTACCAAGCTGGCGGTCACGATGACCAGATCGGTTAACGAACAGATCATTGAGTTGAAGGAGGTATTAGAAGCAAAAAAGGCGATCAAGCCGTGGAGTCGCAAGCAGATCGAGGCAGCAGTCTTGCACCCGGAGAAACAGGCAATGTTGAAAGCGAAGGCGGAGTTCGAGGCAAAACGGCGCGAGCTTGGCACAGCAGGGCAATCGCTCTCCCATAAGAAAGTCATGGCTTGGCTGCATAATCCGGCTAAACAGGTGTTTCAGAAAATTGCGCATGACATTCAGCTAGACCTTGCGGCGGGACGGTATGCCGCAGCAAAACGGGCGCACGACAAGGTTGCGCGATCTGTAAAAACGCCGTGGGGCAAAGCGCGCATCGACGAGTTGGCCGCAGCCTCGCGAAAGCCGCTGACCGAACTAAGAACCAAAGAGAGGCGCTTACGGCGTGAAGCTAAAAGAGATCGGATATGGGCGCGGCGGGCGGCTAGGGTCGCCGATGGGCTAAATCTTTTGAGAGAAGGCGGGGTAGCCGTGTCGATAACAATGCCGAAAAAGACCGACCTCGATAAGCTGTTTATCAGACATGCGGAGCGTGGCTTGGTGCAAACTTTCAACACTCTTTCGCCTACCGTGAAACAGAATCTCGGCAAGACGATCGCGCGTTCTCTTGGACTCGGCTTGGGGATCGGCGGATGAAAAATCGAACCTCGTATCTCATCCTATTTCTAGCGTCGGTCTTAATCGGCGGCATAGCCGCTTCACAATATGTCGGATGGGCCTTCGGCTATAATCCAAAAATAGGAATGGCGATCCTGACAATGGGCCGCCAGACCGTCTATTGGCCGTTCGCATTCATCGTGTGGATGATCAAATTACCGTCCGTTGCGCCGGGCATACTCAATTTAGCTGATCTGATTTTCGTTCTTTGTATGGTTCCTGCGCTCCTTGTTGTTGTGCTCTCGCTTCGGAGTGAGCGGCGGAAAATCCCCATTTTTGCGCCCGACGCATGGGGAAAGAAGGTGGATGCACGCGCGGCGGGTCTCATGACGAAATCCCACCCAGGCGTGATCATTGGGCGCTTCCTGCACTCAATAACCAGCTATAGCGGCCCGGAGCACCAGCTTGTGGCCGGTGCGTCTCGCTCCGGCAAGGGAGCGGGTCATGTCATTCCGACGCTTTTGAACTGGCATGAGTCAGTTTTCGTGTATGATCCAAAAGCCGAGTGCTATGACATCACGGCGCATTTTCGGGGCAAATTCAGTCACGCCTTTTTTTTGAATTTCACGCGGCGCGATAGCGCCGCGTTCAACCCGCTCGACGTAATCCGACCGGGCGACACCGAGATTGCCGATATCCACAACATCGTCTCGATCCTATCTGATCCATCCGGCACGAAAACAGAGCCGACTTTTTTTGATAAAGCGGCCAAGACCGTGTTAGGTGCGGTCATTCTCCATATTCTCTATGCCGGAAATCCAGACGAAAAGAATCTCGGTGGCGTGCGAACGGCGATTATGCGAGGCGATAGCACGTTTACGGGTATGGCGACGCTGGCACACCATTAAAAAAAATCGGCCGATGCGGCAGACGGTTTTGCGCGCGATGAAAATGGGCAGAAAATCCCGGTTCAAATTCGAGAGGTTGCCCTTGTCGGAGAGCGACTTATGCTCATGCCGCCGCGCTTGCGCGGCGACATCCTCGAAACCGTGCTCACCTATCTTGATGTCTGGGCAGACCCAATCGTGTCGGACATGACCAGCCGAACGGACTTCACACCCGGCGATCTGGTATGTTCCGATCATCCATGTTCGGTCTATCTGCAAGTGCCACCGACCGATGATGACCGACTTAAACCGCTCACGCGGTTAATTCTCTCTCAGTTCGCCTCGCAGCTCATGGTCAGTCTCGACAAGGACGCCGAAGGCCGGAAGAAGCGCCACAAACTTTTATTCCTGATCGATGAATTTCCCTCACTCGGAAAACTCGGTTTTTTTTCGCGAAACATGCGGGTGATGGCCGGCTACGGCATCAAAGCGATGCTCACCGTTCAGAGTTTCAAAGACATCATCGAAGCCTACGGCCAGCACAACACCATCATCGACAACTGCCACGTCACGGTAGCTTTCGCGAGCGCCGACAACGACACGACTCGCAAAATCTCCGAAATGCTCGGCGAGCCGGTCGAACATCGCGCGAGCTACAGCGTCGGCTCATCCGATCGCGGCTTGTTCCAGGGCCGCAATACCCGCAGCGTTTCGGAAATCCAGCGTCGCCTTTTGGAGCCCGGCGAAGTCCGGCAGCTACCCTATGATACGCAACTGGTGCTCGTGACCGGCTCCAAGCCGTTCCGCATGAAAAAAATCCGCTACTGGCTCGAAAAGCCGTGGAAGGACCGGGCTACGGACATTCGCGCGGGCGCACTCGGTCCCGATCAGGCACAACATCTCGATGTGCCACGCAAGGGCGGATTCGTCAGCTATTGGCAAACGATCCAGCCGATCAATCTTGCAGTCAAAGAAGCCGGGCCAGTGAACCACGACGACGAACCCGCACAAAATATCGCGCTCAAACTGCGCGACCTCGAACTTGTCCTTCCCGAGATGGCGAACGAACCGGCTGACTCCAACTATAGCTAAAAGTTTTTGGTTCATATAGAACAACTTTTATGCGATCAGTCGTTCTCTGCGAAAAAGCATCCCAAGCCGCAAACATCAGGGCCGCGATCGGCACAAAATACGGGCCGATCCTCCCTGCCTCCGGGCATCTATACGCCCTCGCCGTCCCGGATCACTACGGCCCAGAATGGGCGGCCTGGAACCGCTACGAGGTTTACCGACCGCGCCAGTGGCAAAAGCTGCCGACAGCCGGAAACGACGCAGCAGACGGCAAGCGCCTTGATGGCTTGAGAGAGGCGATCCGCGCCGCTCTCGCCGGCGCGGATCGTGCCATCATCGCCACCGACGCAGACCGAGAAGGCGAGGTCATCGGGCATGAGCTTCTTGAGGCCAACGGCTTCACCGGCGAAGCGTTCCGCGTCTTGTTTCCATCAGAAGATCCGGCCTCGATCACCGACGCCTTCGCGAAACTCATACCGCTGCCAGAACGCGAGTCGATCTACCGCGCCGGCCTCGCCCGCGAGCGTGCCGACTTCATCTGGAATTTCAGCCTTACCCGCGCCGCAACAACGGCTCTCCGCTCAGCCGACCAGTCAGGCGCGATCGGCATTGGACGGGTCAAAACCCCGACTCTCGGCATTGTATGCCGCCGGGAGGCCGCAGTTGCGGCGTGGCAACCATCCGCCAGCCAGGTCATCCGTGCGGAGATCGAAACACCGGCCGGAAAACTCGGCCTCACATCGAGCGCAGACAATCCATATCCGACCGCCGATGCGGCTAAAGCCGCGATCGAGGCCAACCCCACCGATAAGCTCTCCGTCGCGGTTCGCACGGAGACCAAGCGCCAGGCGCCCCCACGCCCCCCCGACCTCACCTTGTTGCAGATCACCGCCGCGAAATGGGGCTGGACGGCCGAAAAAACCTTGGAAACCGGCCAAGCTCTCTACAGCACCCACAAGATCATCACGTATATCAGAGCATCGACCCGCGCCTACCCGACCGCGCTGATCGAAACCGTACCCGGCGTTCTCGCCGACCTCAAAGCAGCAGGAATCGGCCTCTTACCCGAAACGCCGACCATCCGCCGTACTAAAACCGGCACCTTCAGCGACGAGGCACTTGCCGGTGAATCGCACCACGCGATCGCCCCGAACCCGAAAACAACGGGCGAGCTCGCCGCGATCCTGCCCCGCCTCTCAGCCGACGAACGCCGCTTGTTCGATCACATCGCGGCGCTTTTCATCGAATGCCTCATGCCCGATCATGAGTATGAATCCAGCTCCATCACCGCACCCTTCGATGGGCGCGAGCTCACCGGGACCGTCACCCGAACCATCACGCCGGGCTGGCGAGCGGTACGGCGCAACGACCCGTCCGACGACACCGAGACAGCACCCGAAATCGCCGCCCCGATCGAGCCCGGCGATTATCCCGTTACTGCCCTGACGTTTCGCCCGACGAAAGCAAAACCGCCCTCCCGTCTCAATCACGGCTCACTGATCAGCGCGATGGCGACGGCTTGGACCTATGTTCAGGACGAGGCGAAGCGCGCACGGCTGAAAGAAGCCAAAGGCATCGGCACAGTGGCAACGCGCGATCAGGTCATCCGCGGCCTGGTGGACCAGAAGCAGCTTGTCGAAGCGAAAAAAAACCTCGTGCCGAGCCAGGGCGGTTTCGATTTATTCACCATTCTCTACCGGATCGACCCTCGACTTGTAGACCCCGGCACAACCGCAGAATGGGAGCTGAAAATCGACGACATCGCGCGCGGCAGCCTCGACCTCGACACGTTCCTCGACGAGATCGAGGCGGAAACGCGCCGCCTTGTCGATAAAATCCGCAGCGAAACACCGAAGATCGCACTTGGCGCGAACAAACTCCCCACGCCGGGCATGATCAAAGCCATCGAGGCCATTCAGCGCGCGAAGCGGATCATCGCCCCCGCTGGCTGGCTTACTTCCTACACGATCGCCAGCGAGTTCCTAACGGTCCACGCTACCAAAAAGGACAACAAGTGAACGCGAACACGCGCAAAAATAGAACCCTTGAAGCGTTGCGACACGCCCTTGGAATGGAGATCACCGACGCGCTCGATGATCCACTGGTCAAGGAAATCATGGTCAACCCGGACGGCAAAATCTGGGTCGATAAAATGGGTGAAGGGCGCATCTATACAGGTAAAACCATGCCCCGCGCGGACGCTGATTCGACGATTCGCCTACTCGCCGATCACGCGGGGCTAGTTGTCACGAAAGATTCACCATTGGTCGCGGCGACGTTGCCGATCACCGGCGAGCGGTTTCAGGGGATGTTTCCGCCGATCGTGGCAAACCCATCGTTCACAATTCGCAAACCGGCGATCTTCATTTTCGGTCTCGACAGCTATGTTGAACGCGGCGCACTCACCGCGCGCCAAGCTGAAAAACTCCGACAAGCGATCACCGACAAACTCAATATCCTGATCATCGGGGGCACCGGCAGCGGCAAGACAACCTTCGCCAACGCCTTGCTTGCCGAACCCGCGTTCAAAGACGATCGACTGGTCATCATCGAGGACAATCCCGAGCTTCAATGCGATGCCCCCGACAAGGTATCGATGTTGGCGCGGATGATCGAACCGATGATTCTGACCCGCGACCTTATTTTCACGTCGCTACGGCTCAGGCCGGACAGGATCATTGTCGGCGAGGTCCGTGATGGGGCCGCGCTCGAAATGATCAAGGTCATGAACACGGGACACCCAGGCTCGATCTGCACCTTGCACGCCAACTCGACACACGATGCCCTTTACCGATTGGAGGATCTAATCGGCGAGGTATCCGAGCGGATACCGTTCCGCGCGATCGGCTCCGCGATCGATCTGATCATCGACATTCAACGAACACCCTACGGCGGACGAATCAACGAAATCGTTAGATGCCTGAATTGGGAAAACGGCCAGTATCATCTTGATTACGAAACATACGGCCGGTAATCCGCAAACATCAAACTCACTAAATCGTTATCGAACAAGGTTTCGGTTCCACCCGTAATATTCGCGGAATGGTGAGTAAACGTAACTGCTTGCTAATTTCAAATTTTTATATCAACATGAACAAACTTACCACAATCAGGAGTGCTCCCATGCCTGCCCCTTTTTCCCTCAAAACGCGCCTCGCCCAAGCCGGCGCAATCATCACAACCATCAGCCTGACCCCCGCCGTCGCTCTCGCCGCTGGCACCGGCACGGCTATGCCGTGGGATACGCCGCTTCAAACCATCGAAACCGATCTCACAGGCCCGGTCGCCAAAGCGATCGGAATCATTGCCGTCGTGCTGTTCGGCCTCGCGTTCGCTTTCGGCGAACACGGTTCGACACTCCGCAAGGGCCTCGGCATCATTTTCGGCCTCGCGATCGCCTTCACCGCAACGAGTTTCGTTTCGACCTTTTTCGGGTTCACCGGCGGCGCCGGATACCTGATCGCTCATGCGGTTGTTCAGACAGCATCACACCACGCCAGCGTAATCACACCCGCGAGTGCGAAACTGCCAGCACTCGCACGATAGGAGATGGTTCATGAGTGACACGAACTCCGGCATCGAGATCGAATTATTCCAATCTCTCACGCAGCCGGTCTTGCTCGCCGGGGTTCCACGTCCCCTCGCTATCATGAACGCGACGATTGCAGCGGTCATCTCCATGCCGCTGCAATTGTTCTACATCGGCATCCCTCTCGGATTGACCGTTCACGCCGTCGCGGCGTGGCTGACAAAGCGCGATCCATATTTTTTCGCGGCTTTGGTTCGGCATATGAAACAGCCCTCGTACTGGAATTGAGCCATGTTCAATGTTGGCGTCTATCGTAATTCCCGCCCGAGCGGCGGCTTTTTCAATTTCACCGAGTATCAGCAAAAACCGAATGACCTGACCGACCTTCTGCCCTGGGCCTTCCTTTTGGAGCCCGGCCTGATCGTCAACAAAGACGGCTCGTTCATGACCGTCATCGCGTTTCGGAGCCGCGACCTCGCCAGCTCGACGCCGCACCAGCTTGTCGCGGCCCGCAGCCAGGTCAACAACGCGCTCCGCCGCCTGGGCTCGAATTGGTGTATCCACATCGAAGCCCGACGCCAGCCAGCCCCCGCGTACCCAGTGTCGAATTTCCCAGAACCGATCAGCGCCGCGATCGACGCCGAACGGCGCGCGGCATTCACCGCGAGCGCCGATAGCGCCTTCGAGTCACACTATTTCCTGACGCTCACCTACCTTCCCCCATCCGATCGCATCGGACGAGCGGAAGCCGCTTTGCTCGAAAACGCCCGGCGAGGCACCACGGACGACGCCTACGTTGCCGAAAAAATCCGCTACAAACAGACGGTCTCGACGATCCTCTCCATCTTCGAGAGCTTCATGCCCTACGCCCGCCAGCTCGACGATAGCGGCATCCTTACCTACCTCCACGATTGCATCACCGAGCGGCCCGGCCATCCGGTTCATTGTCCCCCAATCCCCTTCGCACTGGATGGTTTGCTCCGCGACACGCCGCTGCTAGGCGGCTTGGAGCCGATGCTTGGCACGCAGCATCTACGGACTATCGGGATCAACGCTTACCCCGGCCAGACAACGGTAGGCTTGCTCGACGCCCTGAACGCCCTCCCCTTCGATTACCGATGGACATGCCGATACCTCCCGCTCGACAAGACAGACGCGAACAAGGCGATCTCCACGATGCGGCGCGAGTGGTTTGCCAAGCGGAAAGGCATGTGGGCCTTAATCCGCGAGGCGATCGCTGGCGAGGAATCACGCCTTGAGGACAACGACGCCAGTAACAAGGCTGCCGACGCCGACGCCGCGTTGCAAGTTCTCGGCGGCGACTACGCCGCCTTCGGCTACTTCACGCCGACCATCACGATCATGGACGAGGATTTGCAGCGTCTCGACTGGAAACGGAAGGAGATCATGAGGCTGCTCGACTCGCAGGGCTTCGTCTCTATGGTTGAGACCACGAACGCCGTTGAAGCGTGGTTATCATCGCTGCCCGGTCATGCGTATGCCAATGTGCGACGCCCGGTCATCTCGACCCTCAATCTCGCCGACATGATGCCGATTTCCGCCGTGTGGGGCGGGCACGAAAAGGTCCGGTTCATCGAGGGAGAAACCCTGCCCGCCGTCATGGTCACGCGCACAGACGGGACGACGCCGTTTCACATGGCGCTACACCAGGGCGATGTAGGTCATACAATGGTTGCCGGACCGACAGGCGGCGGCAAATCCGTGTTCCTGAATACCACCGCCCTGCAATGGATGCGCTACCCCGGTGCTCGGGTCATCATTTTCGACAAGGGACAGTCCGCGCTTGTCTCGACCCTGCTTGTCGGAGGGCAGTATTATTCATTAGGCGATGAAACCGGACTCAGCTTGCAACCCCTCGCCGACATCGAAGATGAAGGCGATCGGATCTGGGCAACAGACTGGATCACCGGAGTCGTTGAAGGCCAAGGAACACCTGTCACGCCGGAGATGAAGGCCGAAATCTGGTCAGCAGTGGATGCCCTCGCACAGCGCCCCCGGCCGCAACGAACGCTGACCGTACTTCGCAGCCTGATTCAGAACCGGCCCATCAAAGAAGCCCTCGCACCGTTCACCACGGAAGGCCCGCACGGAAGCCTACTCGACGCCAATGAAAGCGCCTTTGATGCGACCGCCTGGCAGTGCTTCGAGATGCACGACCTATATCAGCGGCCCCAGGCAATCGCACCCACATTGGCCTACCTCTTTCACCATCTGGAAAAGCAATTCGACGGAAGCCCCACACTTCTCGTTCTCGACGAGGCATGGTTATTCCTCGACGATCCAATTTTTGCTCAGAAGATTCGCGAGTGGCTGAAAACACTTCGGCGCAAAAAAGTCTCCGTCATTTTTGCCTCTCAATCACTGGACGATATCGAACGGTGCAAAATCAAATCTGCCCTGATCGAGAACTGCCCGACTCGAATCTTCTTGCCCAACGACAACGCCATGAGCCCGAACACCCGCCCTTTATATGAAGGTTTCGGTCTCTCAGATCGCCAGATCCAGCTCATCAGCCAAGCGACACCGAAGCGCGAATATTACTACACCAGCACTGCCGGAAATCGCATGTTCGATCTTGCACTGTCCCGGTTCGCATTGGCCGTCGCTGGCACCAGCTCGGAAACGGACCTTATCACCGTCCGCGATCTCCTAGCCACACATGGACCGGGCGGGTTTCGAGAAGCTTTTCTAAGCAGCCGCGGTATCAGGATCGAACCAGACGGCCGGATCACATACACCACACAGCCAGCGAAGGATCGACGCTATGCGTAATTCCCTCAAAACGATTGGTCTCAGCATCATCCTCGCCGGCGCAGCCCCGGCGATCAGCCACGCGCAGGGTATCCCCGTCTTCGACGCCAGCAGCTTCGCGCAGCTCGTGCAGCAGGTATCGGATGACGCGACGCAACTTACCGACCTGCAACAACAACTGACCAACCAGCTCGACATGCTGCAATCACTCCCGTCAACCATCGTTCCCGGTCTCGGCAACTTGATCGGCCAGACTCAAAACCTCATGGGTCAAATCCAATCAATTCAGGACATCGGCAGCAGCCTACAGTCTGACATCTCGAATATGTACCCAACGAGCTTCGGGGGTGACTCCGTTTCGGCCGTTCTCTCAAAACTATCGCAGATGACCAGCAACACGCAGTCGGCATATGAAAATTCGATGCAGTTGCAAGACGAGATCAACACCCAACAACCGCAATTGGAAACCGCCGTACAACAGGCAGAGGCGGCGGGCATGGCTGCGCCCGGCGACACATCGGCCATTCAATCCGGCGATCAGATGCTGGGCGCGATGAGCACCCAATTGGCCGGTATGCAGGACACGATGACCGCCGCTTATCGAGCGCAGGAACAACAGCAGCTTCAAGAAGCATCAGATGCAGCAGCAAATGCACAGCTTGAACAGCAGACATGGAGCGATCAAGAAAGCGGCTCCCAAGCCGCATCGGCTAACCCCTTTCCGTGAGGTTTCAAATGAAAACGTGGATCATCTGGCTCATCGTCTCCTTTCTTGCTCTAGGGTTGATCGTCACGTTTGCCGTCCACATGCTGACAAAAAATACTCAAACAACCGCCGTCATGCCAACAGTTCAACAATCGAACAACGCCGCCGCGCAAAGCACGAGCACATGGAACAGCGCATGGGGCAACAAGGAAAACGGGAAACAAGCTCCTTCCGCTAATCCATTTCCGACAAAAACAAAATCTCCATAGGTCGTCATGGCAACCCAAATCGATTCCATAAAGACTTTCGCCAATAGCCTGATCACCGCTGTAACGGGGGGCTACAAAACTATAAACCCTGTTACCAATCATCTATTTGGTGTTATTCTAGTCATTATGATTGTCGTAACCGCTCTTACCACATGGATATGGGGAGAAGGTGAGCGTGTCATAGTCGATCTAATCCGTAAAATACTGCTTGTCGGGTTTGTCTTATTTCTCATGAATAATTGGTTGGCTTTCACAAGCGACATTGGGACAGGTTTTACACAATTAGGTCTCAATGTCGGGGGTATTGCAGGCAATCCACAGTCATTTTTGGATAATCCTGTAAACACAATCGAAGCGGGTTGGCAGATCGTTCTTAAAATGCAGCAATCTATCACACCTCTCGTAACGGGCTACTGGTGGCATGTCATAAGCAATCTGCCAACCGTGCTACTTTATGAAGTGGCAATGGTATTCACGTTAATTGGTTTCTCGATCCTGGGCATCCAACTCTTTATTGCATTTATCGAATTTCTTATCATCAACATGGCGGCGTTAATTTTCGTGCCGTTTAGTATTTTTACGCCAGTTAAATTCTTATCTGACCGTGCTTTCTCCTTTGTATTTTCAGGCGGCGCTAAGCTCTTTGTTATCGCTCTGATAGTAGGAGTCGCTACGAATTTTCTAAGTACGATGACGGTCTCGGCAACACCTGACATTGGGAATGCTGCCGCTATAGCGATCGCCGCCTTGTTCTCAGCGGCCTTGGCCATAAGAGTGCCTGACCTTGGCGCTGCACTTGTCTCAGGCAGCCCGCAACTTACCGCTGGCGGTGTCGCTGGCGCTGGCGCAGCCGCAGCGGCCGCAGTGGGCGGCGCAGGTTATCTCGCCGCGCGAGGCATCGGCGCGGTGTCAGGTGCGGCAATGAGCAAAGCATCTAATGCGGTCAACCAATATCGGCAGGCATCTGCGCCTACTGGGAGCGGCATTGCCGGCTCAGGCGGCGGAGGGGGTGGCGGCGGCAAATCGGCAGGCGGCGGCACCAGCGGGAGCGGAGGAGGTGGCGGGCGTGGAGGCGGGGGGGCGGGGGCAAACCTTGCCGGTGCGCCAGGTTCGCGGCCGTCATGGGCAACGCAGACCGGAGGTCTCAATGCCCTCAATCCCGCTGACGGTGCGGCAGCAATGGCCGCTTACGACAAATGGAAGGAAGGCCCAGGGGCCGACCTACCCTACGGCCCCAACAGCTACGTCGATTATGTCCAACGCGCCTCAGCCGCCGAAACACGCGGCGTTGATACCGAAAACGTCGAACCCCTCTGAATAGGTGAAATATGCCATTTCCAACCCGCACCCTGCGAACCGGCACATCGGCTCCACAGGAAACACCCTACCAACGAGCCGCGCAGGAATGGGATCGGCGGATGGGTGATGCCCGCGTTCAAGCCCGCAACTGGCGATACTTCGCGTTCGGCTCCCTCGCCGTTTCGGCGATGCTAGCCGGAACCCTGATCTACGAGGTCAACCATGCCCACGTCTTAGTCGATCTTGTTCCGATCACAGCGACGAACCAACCGGGACGGGTCATTCTTGCAGGAAATGATTACCGGCCAACGGAGGCCGAAACCGCCTCCTTCCTCGCGGCATGGGTGAAAGACTTTTTTTCCGAGTCTACCGATCCAGTCGTATTCAGCCAACGCGATCGCCGCGCCTTCTCGGTCCTCGCCGGTGCGGCACAGACCTACGTTGCTCAATGGGCTCAAAAACATCCCCCCAACAAGGATCTCGGGAAACGCGCGGTCAGCATCGAGGTTACGAGTGTCCTGCAACGGTCTCCCCTGACATATCAAGTGAACTGGATCAAAAAGGTCTACGAGAGCGGCGCATTGACTAAAACCATCAGTGAAACCGGCCTGTTTACTGTCACCCTCCACGCCCCGACTACCCAGGCCCAGGTGCTTGCCAATCCACTCGGTCTCTACATCACAAACGCTAGCTGGTCGCACCAGTTTTAAGGAAATTTTTGTAATGAAAAGTATGGTCATGTTGCCCACTTTCGCTATCGGCACCCTGCTACTCGCCGGATGCGCCACCCCGCCCCCTACGGCCGCTCAGGAGACCCACCTTGTCGCGGCGAAACCGGAGATCGAGCCACCGGCCATCGTGAGCGCACCCCTGCCCCCTCCGCCGCCCCAACAGCTTGTCCACATCAGCGACTATCAAGCGCCGGATTTGAGCGGTCCCGCCGCGAACATCCGCGCGCGATACAACGCCACCCAGAACCCGAATCTACGCGGCTACGTCAATGCCGTGATGGTTTACACCTACGAACCCGGCGAGGTTTACAAGGTGGACGCCTCGCCGGGTTTCGTCACGACGATCGAATTGCAGCCCGGCGAACATCTGATCAGCATGGCAGCGGGCGATACGATGCGCTGGATTCTTGGCAATACGCTGATGGGCAGCGGACCGGACAAGCGCGTCGTCATCCTCCTAAAGCCGATTTCGCCGAATTTGCAGACAAACATCGTGATCACGACCAACAAACGAGTCTACTTCCTCGATGCGAGCAGCTACCCCGGCCACAGCTACCAGTCAGGCATATCGTGGCGCTATCCGAATGACGAGTTTCGCGCGTTGCAGCGCGAGGCCGTGCAAAAGACCCACCACCAGAACGCAAACATCGGCATGAACATGAACCTTGCCGACCTCAATTTCGATTACCGCATCAACATGGTGCATGGCCCGCACCCCCGCTGGTTCCCGACACAGGTTTTCGATGACGGCGTAAAGACCTTCATCCGGTTCCCCGATGACCTGGGCACCACGGACGCGCCGCCCTTGTTCATTCTTGAAAGGGGCAATCGTGTTTCGCTGGTCAATTATCAGGTGAAGGGCGACTACTACATTGTCGATCGCCTCTTTTCCGTCGCCGAGCTCCGCTACGGCGAAAAGCCGCAGACGATCGTAAAGATCACCCGTCTCGGAGACACCGCCACCGTCGCAGCAAATTAAGAGGCCGGTCATGTCAAGCAGCAACACGCCCCCTCCGACACCCACACCGCCACCGCCCAAATCATCGGCGTCGTCGATCCTATCGCCGGTCACGCCGCGCGCCACCCGCTACCGGAAAACGCTGATCTATGGCGGCACCGCAGCGGCCGGGATTGCCTTCGGCCTGATGCTCGCCTACGGCCTCACATCAGGCCGACACGCGCCCGCCACCAAAGGCCCCGCCAAGATCACGAAAACGGCCGCGACCGATCGCTACGCCGGAAATCCGAACTATAACGGCGTGACCAAGGCAATCGCGCCCCCCGCAAGCTATGGAACAACCGCGAAGGCGACCGACACGGCCACCACGCCGACCACAGCACCCCTTGCCCCGGTTCATACCGTCGATAAAACCTCACCCACCGACAAGGCCCGGTTACTCGCCGAGAAAAAAGCCCTTGGGAGCAACATCTTTTTCACTTCCACGGCAGCACCAGGCACCCCGGCGCTTGGTCAACAAACCGCCAGCTCCGCAGCACCAAACACATCGGCCAGCGACATGCTCGCAGCACTGAAATCTAAAGCCAGCGGCGGCATTGGCGGACTCGGCGGCAGCCATATCCCACACGGCAGCGATCAGGGGCTTACGCAGCAGAAAAACGCCTTCATCGCCAAAGCAAGCAGCAACACCGGCGACTATGTGAACGCACCCGAACAAACCCCCATCTCACCCTACGAAATTCAGGCCGGAACGATCATCCCCGCCGCGCTGATCACCGGGATCGACAGCAATTTGCCGGGCGAAGTCATCGCCCAGGTCTCACAGAACGTCTACAATTCCGCCACCGGCAGATACATCCTGATACCGCAGGGGACACGCATGATCGGGCAGTACGACTCGCTGGTCGGATTCGCCCAAAACCGAGCCCTTATCGTATGGAACCGCCTGATCCTGCCAAACGGCAATAGCATCAATCTGGGTGGCATGATCGGCACCAACCAGTCAGGCGAATCCGGTCTCCATGACAAGGTTAACGCGCATAATCTCGCCCTGTTCGCCGCCCTTGGCGCTGCAACGTTGCTATCGATCGGCCCGCAACTGGCGCTGAACATTCCTCAGAATAGTAGCGGGAGCACAAATATTTATACCTCCCCTGCCGAAAATCTCGGCAATGAGGCAAATTCTCTCGGTCAGGACCTTGTAAATCGGCAACTCGACCGTCCAAACACAATTCGCATCCGACCCGGCTGGCCTTTAAACGTATTAGTCAATAAAGACATGGTGATGAAACCATATTCACAATGAACAAAGTCCATCATGCCCATATCGCCGCCCAAAAAGGGGAAGAATCCGCACAAAGTTCCGAAAGCCGACCTTCGGCCGGTCTCGGTTCCCGGTCCCACCGACATGCTCCAGGTCTACAAGGATATCGCCAACGCCCGGCAGGAAGACACCAACCTCTACACGCCTTTGCGAATCATCCACGAGGAAGCCTTGCAAACCCTCATGTCGGACATCCTCGCCGGCAAACCGATCCGCTTCGCGCCCTCGCCGAAAGCCGGATTCACGCGCCGCACGATCTGGATACACAAGACCGTGCTGGATCGTGCGCGCGAGCTCGGCCGAGCGCGCAATATCCACATCTCGACCGTCGTTGTGACCGCCCTCCTTCGCTATCTCGCCAAAAGGGGCGTGACGTTCGAGGGCTTCCCGTCAGAATTCTAGCCCAGAGGACACCATGAAACTCGGACGTATCACTGCCAATCCCGCTGCCACAGAAGGCAAATACCGCCTCACCGCGCCGCCTCACATCAACGAACAGATCGTCGCATACCGTGCGATGTACAAAGCGGTTTACAACGAGGAAATCCCGCCCGAGACTATGATCCTCGCCATCCTCGCCCAGTTTTTCGAGGCGGACGCCGACTTTCGTGCCTGGCGTCGCGATACCGATCCTGCGACGCTTGCGCCAGCAGCAGAACCAGCTCGCCGGCGCCCGCGCACCGGCAGCAAAGTGACATCGAGCGAAGCGGACGCGGGGGCCAAAGAACCCGCCCGCGAAAGCGTCACGATTTCAAGTTGATCGCAGCCGAAATAGCGATCATACCTGAACACCGCGACTCGCACTGACATGAAAGGAGACCCCACGAGACTCGCCTAAAAACCAAAAACCCGCCGGTTGTTACCAGCGGGCCAGGCAGTCAGAGAACCAGCGAAAAAGAGAGAGAAAGAGAGAGATCACGCCTCGCCAAAGGCGATCAAGGGAAAGAATATGTAGCTCCCTTATGACATTCCCTCTTCCTTTTTGCAAGCCGGTTCTCTGGACAGGACAGCTTTGTCCAACGCCCGGCTACCGCGCGCGTGAAGCACCCGGCCAGCACGAGAAAATGTCATGGACCAATATGCCAGCGGCCTGCGTCGTCTCTCACGACCGGGCCTCGCCGCAGCCTCACTCGCCGCCAGCTTCGCTGGCGACGAGCACATCACACCCGGCCAAATCCTCGCCGCGTTCAAAGCAGCCGCCCCCGCCCTTGGTATCGCGCCCCGCCTGACCCACGCGATCGACTGGCTGTTCCGGTTTACGCAGCCGCACGACTGGCTCCCCGGTAGCCGTCCGATCGTATGGCCGTCCGCGCGCCACCAGGCCGACGCCCTCGATCTATCGGAATCGCAGGTGCGCCGCCTCAATGCCGCGCTGATCGACGCCCGCCTGATCACCGCCCACGACAGCCCGAACGGGAAGCGATACGGTCGCCGCGATGCGCGCGGCCGGATCATCGAGGCATACGGCTTCGATCTCTCACCGCTCGCCATGCGCCTCGCAGAATTTCGCGCGGCGGCCGACGCTCACCGCGCCGATCGCGCCGCCGTCGCGCAGCTCCGCCGCCGCGCGACCATCGCTCGCAACGGCCTACGGCAGACATGGGCTACCTATCGCGAGTATCACGAGCAGGAATTGGCGAACCCCGCCATACAGGGCCTGGTCATCGCCGCAAAGGCCGCTAGCGCGGCCTTGCGCGGGCTCGACCACGCCGACCAGCTCTCGCCGGCGGTCGATCGCTTGGAAGCGATCGCCGCTACCGCGCGACAAGCCCTCGAACTCGCCCTTGCTGCCCCCGCCGCCACGGCTCCTGATTCAGTGGAAATGCGCGCCAAGCCGCGCATAAATGCGCCCCACATTACAGCTACAAACCCAACTCTAAATCCTTCGGATACGGTAATGGCATCGAATGAGTGTAGTCGCGGCCAGAAACGGGATCAGATCGAGGAAATAGCCGCAGACCGAGAAAACAAGCAGAAGAACGACCGAGATGCACGAAAAGATGGCGGTTCGGTTCTGAAAATTCGCCCCGACGAGCTCGCCAGCTTGGCACCGGCCCTCCGCCCTTACCTCCGCCGTCCTAGCCCCTCATGGCCTGAAATCGTGGACGCCGCGGATTGGTTACGCCACGATCTCGGTGTCTCAAAACCGCTCTGGGGTGACGCCTGCCTTGCTATGGGCCGGGAACGCGCGGCAATCGCCCTCGCTCTGGTCTCCACGAAACCGCCAGAACACTTCAAATCCACTCCGGGCGGATATTTTCACGCGATGGTGGCTCGCGCCAAGGCGGGCACACTCCATCTCGACCGCTCAATTTGGAGCCTTCGCGCGCAGAATGTGAAGCGTCATTAGGGGATGCAACTGCGTTTGTTGTTCACATCTAGCACCCCGTTATGATACCATCTGCCCACACGGAGGACATCATGACTCTGAAAAACCTTGTTCGCTCGACGCTCGCTATCGCTGGCATCCTCGCTGCATCATCCGCACCGGCATTAGCCGGTAATTGGGCTTGCGAGGTCGCCTTGTGCCTCAGCAATCCAGGCGGCCCGACGCAATATGCCGCCTGCGTTCCACCCATCAATCGGCTTTACACCTGGCTCGCCGATCCCCTCCACGCCTTCCCGACATGCGCCTATGCCGATGGATCTGGCATCGATCACTACCAAGCCGTGATCCTGCTTCCAAAAACAGGCAGCGCAATCGCCAGCGGCGCGGCATGGGTCATTCCATTGACCGGACAGACCTCGCCGGACGTGATCACCGTGAACGGCACCGCCGTTCAAATCTATCAGAACTTCCAAGGTAAAGTCATAGGATTTCCATATTGACCCGCCGACGCAAACGCATTCTGCCCTACCTGATCACCGCGCTTTTCTTCTACGCGCGGCGGAGACGCCGCGTGCGCTCCCGCGCACGCATCTTCACCCGCCCACGCTTCTGACACGAACGGAATCACCATGCACAACCAAATCACTATCATCGGCCGCATCGGTAAAGATGCGGAAATCCGCAATATGCAATCAGGGGATAAAACCGTGTCCTTTGATGTGGCGACTACGGATAGCTGGAAAGACAAGGCAACCGGCGAATGGAAGGAACACACGCAATGGCACAAATGCGTGAGCTTCCAACAAGCCTTGATCCCGACACTTGAAAAGCGCGCGAAAAAGGGCTCTCTCGTATTCATTCAGGGGAGCATGACTTATCGAAGCTATCGGAAGGATGGCGAGTCTACTGATCGGACAATCGCCGAAATCAAAATCGGTCCCGATGGCTCAATCCGGTTTCTGGAAAAGTCAGACTCCCGCGAAGAAAATCATGCACCTTGATCGAGTGCCCAACGCAACAAACCTTCTGCATCAAGCGGCTATTATCCGCATGTTCGAGTCCGCATGGTTCGGCCAGGGCGAAGCCTTTTGGGCTTGGATCGAAACGCCGGACGCCCTGCCCTACATCACCGACTTTGCAAAACTCATGACGCGCCCGCGCGCATCTGACACGTTCGACTTCTTCGCCGACGATGAACCCGATCGGCTGCATCCCGATCACCTGGACGCCCTTCGCATCGAGATCGAGCGAAATCACGGTCAATGTGCCTAACCTGATCATGGTTCTCTTTTGGTGTCCCCCGAGCCGGGGCCGGGCTCTAGTTCGGTAAGCGAAGGCGCTAACCGAACCGGAACCCCGCTGATAGGCGCGGGTTTCCGCCTTGCGGTAACGATCCCTGACACCACACCGGCAAGCCGGTGTGAGCGGGGCCAGCGGGCTTCGCCCGCCCTGCCCCTGCACCCCGCGCCGTTCCGGCGCGTGCGGCCCGCGCCGATCGGCGCGGAAGATAAACATCAAAGTATGACGATGTACGGCTATCGAACTGGTATGCAGTTATCAATGCCGCAGCTAGTTATCATCGCGCAGACGCGCGAAATGTAAGGAAGGGAGGGCGCCGCCCTCCCTCCCCCCGAAATGCTGGCTACAGCAGAGCCAGGCCGCGCGCTTCGCAGGGCAAGCCCCGCTCGCACGCAACCCGGCCCCGCCCGCCAGCATGTCACCCCCTCCCTCCCGCTGCTCGCCGCGAGGCGTCCAGAAAAGCGCACGCGCTTTCTGGATTTAACAAAAGGAGAGGTTACATGACTACCGCAACCACCATTACCAGCGTTCCGCTCTCGAAATTGGTCCCCTCACCGCGCAACGTCCGCAAGACCGGGCGTGAAGTCGGAATCGATGCCCTTGCCGCCGATATTCTGACCGAAGGTTTGTTGCAAAATCTTGTCGTGACGGAGAGCAAGGGCGGCAAATATGCCGTTGAAGCAGGGGGACGGCGGCTCGCCGCGCTGAAAAAACTGGCGAAGGAAAAACGCATACCCGCCAGCTTCCCGGTCCCCGTCAAGATCGTGCAGGATGATGACGCTCTCGCCGCCAGCCTCGCCGAGAACATCATGCAGGCACCGATGCACCCGGCTGATCAATTCGAGGCGTTCAGCACCTTGATCGCCAACGGCAGGAGCATCGAGGACGTGGCGGCACAATTCGGTGTGACCCCTGCCGTTGTCACGCGACGGCTGAAACTGGCAAACGTGGCACCGGAGATCGTCACCGCGTTCCGCGCCGACCGCCTGACACTCGATCAGGTCATGGGCTTCACCGTCTCGAATGATCATGCCGAGCAGATGACAGTTTATGAGGAAATCTGCCGTTCACCGTATCGCTCCGACCGGAACCAAATCATCACGCGCCTGACCAATGAGAAGGTTCGGACCTCAGATCGACGCTTTCAGTTCATCGGAGAGGAAGCCTACACCAGCGCAGGGGGGACCATCACCCGCGACTTGTTCGATCAGGATGGCGCTGGATACGCCGACGACACCAAATTGCTCGACCGGCTTACAATGGAACGGCTTGAGGCGAGGACAGCAGAAATCCTCGCGCGGGGCTGGAAATGGATCGAAGCGGTCCCGGTCATCACCTACGATCTCCGCAACGGTTTCAGCCGGATCAACACTCGTACCTACCCGATCAGTGAGGAGCGGGCCGACCGGCTTTCAGACCTCGCCACTCAGTACGACGAGCTGACCGAAACCGGCGACGAGGACGCATTGACGGATGAGGAACGCGCGCGGCTCGAAACGATCACCGCCGAGATGGACGAGATCGAGGCCGAACGGAACCATTACGACCCGGCTGAAATGGCCCTCGCCGGGGGATGGATCGGGCTCGACTTCCACGGCGAGATCGCTCTTGAACTCGGCTATGTCCGCAAGGAGGACGCCGCAGCACTGGCACAGCTTCGCGACAGCGGGAAACAGGCCGACGACGAGGATACCAGCCCGGACGGAAACGACGCGATCACCCAGGCACCCAAGGGCGCGAAAATCCCCGAAACCGTGCTAGCTGACTTACACGCTGCCCGCACCGCCGCGCTCCGCGTGGAACTCGCAGATCGCCCGGATATCGCACTCAAAGCGGTTGCGTTCACCCTGGCATCGCGCCTCATTCTTCATGCGGGCTCAGCCTTGACGATCCATGCCACCTCGCCGGTACTCCCCGACTCAGCCCGCGCCACCGTTGAACCGCTCAGCCACCGCATCGGACACTGGACCTTGCGGCTACCCGGCGAGGCCGCGAAACTCTGGCCCGCCATCATGGCCCTGTCGGATAGCGACACTCTCGACCTGATCGCGGTTTGCGCTGCATCGACCCTCGATGCCCTGCATACCAAACCGGACCTCTACAACGCCCGCCAGCAGGAGCAACATCGCGCACAGGTGGATCAGATCGCCGCCACTCTCTCACTCGACATGGGGCGGCACTGGACAGTCAATATCGACAACTATCTAGGCCGCATCGGAAAAGACGCGATCATAGACGCGGTTAAGGACGCCAAGGGGAAGGAAGCCACCGACCGGCTCGCTTCGATGAAGAAGGCCGATATGGCCGCAGCCGCAGCCGAATTGCTCGACGGCACCGGCTGGCTCCCCGCGCCGCTCCGCGCCCGCGCGTGAGGTTGCAGCGAACGGGCGGGATACCCCGCCCGTTCATTCTTGCCGAGTTTCCGGCAATATCATATTGTGTTCAGGACGCCTCACTTTCGAGGGAAACCCATGATCGACAAATCGAAGGCTATCACGGAATTTTCTGACGCCCTCACTGCCCAAGGGCTAGTGCTATCGGGCGCACCCGTCATGGACGGCAAGCTGCACCGCGTGCCGGTTCTGGGGGAACGCTCTGGACGGCGGGGCGGGGGATATGTCGGCTTTCTCGACGGGTGGCCCGCTGGTCATATCTGCAACTGGCGAACCGGCTATTCCGAAAAATGGAAGGCCAGCCGTGACGTTGCAAATCGCCAGCCGCTACCGGCCTCAGCTAAACCCTCAGCCCCGCCGATCGATACCAAAAAGATCGAGGCCCGCGCCCGCGACAAGGCGCGGGCTCAGGCCCGCACGGCACGCTATGCGGCGGAACTGATCGAGGCCGCTAGTCTCACCGAGACGCATCCCTACCTCATCCGAAAGCAGGTGCAGGCTCACGATGTTTTCACATCGAAACTAGGACGGCTCCTTGTTCCCGTGCGCGACACGACCGGCACGCTCTGGTCTGTCAGTGCGATCACCGACGCGGGGGACAAGCAATTTTTAGCAGGCGGGCGAGTCAGCGGGTGTTTCCATACCATCGGCCAGCCTACCACGAGTTCTCTTTTGTTGATCGCTGAAGGATACGCCACAGCCGCCACGCTGCATGAAATTCTGAATCTCCCGGTTTTGGTGGCGTTTAACAGTGGCAATCTCTGCCCCGTCGCATTGGCGGCCCGCCAGGCATGGCCGAACCTCGAAATCGCCATTGCCGGCGACGATGATGGCGATGATCGGCACGATGCAAACGGCAATCCCATTCCGAACGCCGGCAAACTCAAAGCCCAGGAGGCCGCCGCGCTGATCGGCGCGCGCGCCATTCTGCCAACTTTCCCGAACGGTGACGGCACGGACTGGAACGACCTCGCGTGCAAACACGGTCCCTCCGAACTTCGCCGCCAGTGGCTTAGGTGATCCTCCCACCGTCTCTCGCAATCCTGATAGGCGCGTTCGGTCTAGGCGGCACCGCTTTTGTCGCAATGGGCTTCATGCTCCGCGACCGCGAGGATATTGACGATCTCCGCAACAGCTCGATCGGCGCGACAGGCGAAACGCGGGTTGCACGCGCGCTAGACCGCGCCGCGATCCCGGCCGTCAACGACATCACAATCCGCTATGGCGGCACAACCCATCAGATCGATCATGTGGCGGCAGCGGGCGATGCGCTCTGGGTCATCGAAACCAAAAACTGGACCGGGGCGGTAACGCTCAGGGGGGCACTCGCATTTGTTGCCCGCAAAGGCGGGCGGACATACCGCACCGCCAACCCGCTCTCCCAGAATCAAACACATTGTCGCGTCATCAGTGGCACCACCGGGCAACAGACTATCTCGATCGTCACATCAACCGGCTACCTCAAACTGACGGACGGCCCTCACCCCCAGATCATGTCCCTGGACGCCACCATCGCCGCTCTCCGTGGAGCCGGCCTCCCCTCCACAGAAATCCTCACCGGACTCGATATACTTCACTCCCTTCAATCCGCTCCCGACCAACCAAAGTTGAGGGCACGACATATCAAAATGGTGAGGCAACGCACTTCGGCCAGCCATAAGTTTTTCCGGCTTAGCGGATTGCTCTTTTGTGGGGTCGCATTTGGGTTATATCAGGTTCTAACACACCAAAATCTTGGAGGCTTATGATGGCGGTTATCGGCACTTTCGCCCGTACACCGGACGGAAAATATAACGGCTCGATCGACACTTTGACGATCCACACCAAGGCCGT
>JAQTXO010000128.1 GCA_028688765.1 Acidiphilium sp.
GTGCGGCGTGCCGGTGTCGCAGCGCGATACCTATCTCGCCCGCCTGGTCCGACGCGGCTTTCGCGTGGCGATCGCCGAACAGATCGAAAGCGCCGAAGCATCGCGCGCGCGGCCGGGGAAAGCGCCGATCGAGCGTGCCGTGGTGCGGTTGATCACGCCGGGGACCATCACCGAGGAAACCCTGCTCGAAGCCGGTCGCGCGACGTTGCTGCTGGCTCTCGTGGCAGATCAGGGCAAAATCGGTGCCGCGTGGATCGATGTCTCGACCGGGATGTTCGAGACCGGGCTGATCTCGCACGCCGATCTGCCCGCGCTGCTCGGACGGCTCGATCCGGCGGAAATTCTCCATACCGGGTCGAGCGGTGATGCCGCACGGCGCGAGATCGATGTTCCGGGTGGCTACGCGGCGCGGTGCGCGATGATCGAGGCACCGCCCGTTGCGGCACAGGCGCGGCGCACTCTTGCGGCTCTGTTCGGGGTCGCCTCGCTCGACGCATTCGGGGCGTTCTCCGATGTGGAGGCCCAGGCAGCGGCGGCGGCGCTGCGCTATATCGAGCGCAGCCAGGGCGGCGCGCTGCCCCGGCTCGGGCACCCGATGCGCCAGGGCGAGGCCGGATTGCTCGCGATGGACGCGGCGACGCGCGCCAGTCTCGATCTGCTGCGCACCCGAGACGGTGGCGAGTTCGGCAGCCTGTTCGGGACCGTGCGCCGAACCGTCAGTGCCGCCGGTGCGCGGCATCTGGCCGGATGGATCGCGGCGCCGCTCGATCGGCTCGATCGGTTGCGCGCCCGCCAATCCGGCTGGCAATCACTGCTCGAACGGCCCGATTGTCTGCCTTCGGTTCGCGCGGCGCTGCGGGGCGCGCCCGATCTCGCCCGTGCGCTGGCGCGGTTGAGCCTCGCTGCCCGGGTATCGGGCCGGCTGGCGCCCCGCGATCTCGCCCAGGTGAGGGATGCGCTGGCCATCGCCCGCGCCGTGCGCCCGGTTCTGCCGGGCGCGTGCGCGATGCCGGGTCATCCGCTGTCTGAGGATGCGCAGGCATTGGCGGCGGCGCCCGACCTTGCCGCGTTGCTCGATCGGGCTCTGGTGGAACAGCCACCGCCCCGGCCGGGGGATGCGGCGTCGATCCGGGCAGGGTTCGATGGCGAACTCGACGCGGAACGCCGCCTGCGCGACGATGCGCGACAGGTGATCGCCGCGCTGCAGTTGAAACTCGCGACGCGCTATGGGGTAGCCAGTCTGAAGATCCGCCATCACAATCAGCTTGGCTACGTGCTCGAAGCGCCGGCGAGTGCGGTCGATGCGTTGCGGTCGTTTCCCGAACTCGTTCTGCGGCAGGGGCTGGCCTCGTCCGCGCGGTTCACCCAGCCCGAACTCTCCGATCTCGACCGCCAGATCGCCGAGGCGCATGAGCGGGCGGCGGCCCGGGAACTCGTGGTGCTCGATCATCTTCTGCGCACGATCATCGGGCATGAGGCGGAACTGGCAGGTTGTGCGACGGCGCTGGCGCGGCTGGATGCTTTGCAATCCGCCGCCAGCCTCGCGGCGTCGGGCCGCTGGATCGCGCCGCACCTCACCGATGATGCCGATTTCGTGATCGAGGCCGGGCGCCATCCGGTGGTCGAGGCGGCGTTGCCAACGGGGAGCGACTACATCGCGAATGACGCTGATTTATCGCCGGAACGTCGCCTCATGCTGCTCACCGGACCGAATATGGCCGGGAAATCGACGTTTTTGCGCCAGAATGCGCTGATCATCATTCTGGCTCAGGCCGGATTGCCGGTTCCGGCGGGTGCTGCGCGGATCGGGCTGGTCGACCGGCTGTTCTCCAGGGTGGGGGCGGCGGACGATCTGGCCGCCGGGCGCTCGACCTTCATGGTCGAGATGATCGAGACCGCGGCGATCCTGCATCAGGCCGGGCCGCGCAGTTTCGTGATCATCGACGAGATCGGCCGGGGCACCGGCACGCGGGACGGGCTGGCGATCGCCCAGGCGGTGCTGGAGGCGTTGCATGGATCGATCCGGTGCCGGACCATCTTCGCGACACATTTTCATGATCTGGTGCAGTTGGCCGAGGCGTTGCCCCGGCTGCGTCCCTGCACGATGCGGGTGAAATCATGGCGTGGCGAGGTGGTTTTCTTGCATGAAGTCGTCGAAGTTGCTGCCGAGCGAAGCTGGGGCGTGCACGTTGCGAAGCTTGCGGGCGTGCCGGAGAGCGTGGTGCGGCGGGCCGATACGCTGCTGCGCGGGGCGGAACGCGCGCAGGCGGCGAGGGCACCGTTGCCGTTGTTCGCCGCATTGGAATCTTCCGATTCGTCCCCCGGCGATCAGGCGGCCCCGTCGTTCGCCGGCGCTTCGGCGTGGCGCGATGCCCTTGCCGAGGTGAGCCCCGACCAGCTGACACCGCGCGAGGCGCTCGAATTGATTTATGCGTGGCGGCGAAAGTTTCTTGGCGATGACGGCGTGAACGCGGTAAAGCTCGGGTGAAATGTCCGATCTGATCAAACCGCCACCCTTCGCTCCCGGTGGCCTGCCCCATTCCCAGGCCGGCACGCGTATCGAGCCCGAATCCGCCCGCCCGGATATCGCCGCCGCCCTCGGCCGGCTGATCCCGCGCGGCGAGGTGCCGCCGCGCGAAACCGCAATCGGCCTGTTCCGCCGCCAGTTGGCGCGATTGCAGACCCATGTGCAAACCGTCTTCGAGCGCGGCGATCTCGGCGGACTCGCTGCCGCCCGGCTGCTGTCGGGGCTGATGGATGAATTCATCGCCGCGCTGATTGGCTACGCGCTCGAATTGCTGCCGGTCGAAACCGATGATCGTCTGGCCGTCGCCGCTACCGGCGGTTACGGTCGCGCAACCCTTGCCCCGTTCAGCGACATCGATCTGCTGTTCCTGACCGATCACGAACCTTCGGCACGGGTCGAGCGGGCCGTGGAATTCATTCTTTATTTTCTGTGGGATCTCGGGCTGAAGGTCGGGCACGCCACGCGCTCCACTGCGGATTGCCTTACCGAGGCGCAGGGCGATATCACGGTCCGCACCTCGATGCTCGATGCCCGCTGCCTTGCCGGGGATCGGACCCTGTTCGCGCATTTTCTGATCGCCTTTCGCGCCGATTGCGCCGCCGGCTCGCCCGCCGGCTACATCGCGGCGAAACAGGAGGAACGCGCCGCCCGCCACCGCCGCTTCGGCGACACGCCTTTCATGGTCGAGCCGAACATCAAGGAAGGCAAAGGCGGGTTGCGCGATCTGCAGACGCTGTACTGGGTCGCGCGCTACGTGTTCGGCACCTTCGCAATGACCGAACTGGTCGGGCCGACCGCACCGGGCGGCGGCATTCTCAGCGAGGCCGAGGCCCGCGCGTGCAAGCGCGCATGGGATTATCTCTGGACGGTGCGGTTTCACCTTCATTACGTCGCGGGCCGGGCCGAGGAACGACTGACCTTCGACCTTCAGCCGGTGATCGGCGCGCGGATGGGCTACACGAGGCACGGGCGTCAGGACGGTGTCGAGCGCTTCATGCGGCATTATTTCCTGGTCGTGCGCGAGGTCGCGCGGGTGACCGGCGTGCTCGAACCCGCCGTTATACGCGCCGCCCTCGGCCCGCCGGCGATCGCCGCCTCGACCGATGCCGAACTCGCGAATGCCGGCTTCGTCCTGGCCGACGGCAAGATCCTGTTCGCTCCCGGTCGCGAGCCGCTGGCCGAGCCGCTGCAATTGTTTCGAATTCTCCGGTTCGCCCGCGATCGGGCGCTGGCCCTCCATCCGCTGTCGCTGCGCGCCATGATCCGCGGGGCCCGACGAAGTGCCGAACTCCGCACCGATCCCGCCGCTGCGGCGCTGTTTCTCGACCTGCTCTGCGGTGCCGCCGAACCGACCGCCGATGGTGCGGTCTGGCTGACCATTCTGAACGAGACCGGTGCGCTCGGGCGATATCTGCCGGACTGGCGGCGGATCGTCGGCCAGATGCAGTTCGATTCCTATCATGTCTTCACCGTGGATATGCACACGATCCAGGCGGTGAGCGTGCTCAATGCGATCGAGCGGGGCGATCTCGCGGAGACCCTCCCGGTCGCCAGCGGGATCGCCCAGCATCTGCAATCGCGCCGCGCCTTGTACGTCGCGCTGCTGATCCATGATATCGCGAAGGGCAGGGGCGGGGACCATTCGGAAATCGGCGCCGAGCTTGCTCTGAGCATCGGCCCGGCGCTCGGCCTCGACCCGGAGGAGACCGAGATGGTGTCCTGGCTCGTGCTGCATCATCTGCTGCTCAGCCAGACCGCGTTTTCCCGCGATATCGACGACCCGAAAACGATTCTCGATGTGGCGGATGTCGTGCAATCGCCCGAGCGGCTGCGCCTGCTGCTGATCCTGACGGTCGCGGACATCCGGGCGGTGTCACCCAAGGTCTGGAATGGCTGGAAAGCGACGCTGCTGCGCGAGATCTATGCCCGGGTCGCCGAAGTGCTCGAAGGCGGCCTCGCCACGACCGAGCGTGACGTGCGGGTGGCGCGCGTCAAGCAGATGGTCGGCGAATTGCTCGCCGACTGGTCGAGTGCCGATCGCGAGCAGTTCCTCGGCATGGGCTATCCCGGCTACTGGCTCAGCTTCGACCCCGAGAGCATCGCTCGTCACGGTCGCCTGATCCGTGATGCACGGACCCGCAACATGCCGCTGCTCGTCGCGGCCGAGCCGCTGCCGGCCCGCGCCGTCACCGAGGTCGTGGTCTATACCGCCGACCATGCCGGGCTGTTCAGCCGGATCGCCGGGGCGCTCGCCGTCGCCGGCGCTTCGATCGTCGACGCGCGAATCCATACCATGACCGACGGCATGGCGCTGGACACGTTCTGGATTCAGGATGCCGGCGGCGGACCGCTCGACGCGCCGCACCGGCTCGCGCGGGTTTCCGCCCTGATCGAGCAGGTGCTGTCGGGACGGTTGCGGCTATCCGCGGAAATCCGCAAGGCCGGTCGCAGCGTGGTCGGCGGGCGGATGCGCGCCATTCATGTGCCGCCGCGCGTCGTGGTCGATAACAGCGCCTCGAATCGGCACACCGTGGTCGAAGTCAATGGCCGTGATCGCCCCGGCCTGCTGCACGACGTAACGGCGGCGATCAGCGCGCAGGGATTGCAGATCGCTTCGGCGCATATCACCACCTACGGGGTGCGCGCGGTCGACGTGTTCTACGTCAAGGACGTATTCGGCATGAAGGTGGAAAACGAACGCAAGCTCGCCCAACTTCGTGCTGCGTTGATCACCGCGCTGGCCGACCGGCCCGAGGACGTCGCGCTCGATCGCGCGGTGATGTAGCGGATCGGTCGGGAATGGCTGTGGGGGGCGGGGCGGCGCTTGTTCGGCGCGGCGATCCGCGCTAGGTGCGCCGGCGGAATAGCTTCGGGCGGGCGTGGTGGAATTGGTAGACACGCCAGATTTAGGTTCTGGTGGCGCGAGCCGTGGGGGTTCAAATCCCTCCGTCCGTAGATTTTGGGCCGCAGGATTAATTTTGCCAGTCGTGCGCGACGCGCGACCTCGATGTGATGGCGTAACGTAAGGATTGTGTTGGACATGCAGGTTACCGAAACCCTGACCGAAGGGCTGAAGCGCGGCTTCACCGTGGTCATTCCGGGCAGCGATCTCAGCGAGAAGCGCGAGAAGCGGCTCGCCGAACTGTCGAAAACGATGCAGATGCCCGGGTTCCGTCCCGGCAAGGTGCCGCTCTCGATGGTCCGCAAGCGGTTCGGCGATGCGGTGGCCGCCGAGATCCTGGAAGCCTCGGTAAACGATGCGACCGATCAGATGCTGTCCGAGCGCAGCCTGCGCCCGGCGGTTTCGCCCAAGGTCGAGGTCGTCAATCCCGGCACCGATGCCGATCTCGAATTCAAGGTCGAGATGGAAATTCTCCCCGAAGTAGCATTGCCCGATCTCAAGGCATTGAACCTCGTGCGTCCGACCGCGCCGGTGACCGATGCCGAGATCGACGAGGCGATGACCAAATTCGCCGAACAGCGCGCGGCGTTCGAACCGGTCGAGGAAACCCGCCCGGCGGCAACCGGCGATGTCCTCAGCGTCGATTTTCTCGGCAAGCTCGACGGCACCCCGTTCGAGGGCGGTGCGGCGCAGGATGCCGATGTCGAAATCGGCGGCTCCGGCTTCATCCCCGGATTTGCCGAACAGATCGAGGGTATGAGCCCCGGCGAGGAGAAGGTGATCACCGTGACCTTCCCGGCGGAATATCACGCCGCGAATCTGGCCGGCAAGGAAGTGACGTTCGATATCAAGGCCAAGGCGCTCAAGCGCAAGGTCGTCCCCACGCTCGATGACGCGTTCGCCGAGGCGAACGGGTTCGAGAATCTGGCCGATTTCCGCGAATTCTTCAAAACCCGGCTCGATCAGGCCCGCTCCAGTGCGAGCCGGATGAAGGTCAAGCGCGCCCTGCTCGACGAACTGGCCAAGCAGGCTGATTTCCCGGTGCCGGAAACTCTGGTTGCCGCCGAATTCGCCGAAATCTGGCGTCAGGTCGAGGCCGAGCGCGCCAATGGCCGGCTCGATGCAGAGGACGCGGCGAAAGACGAAGAGACGCTGCGCAGCGAATATCGCGCCATAGCCGACCGTCGGGTCCGGCTCGGCCTGCTGGTCGCCGAGATCGGACGCGCCAACAACGTGCAGGTCACCGAGCCCGATTTGCGCCGCGCGATGATCAACGAGATGCAGCAATTCCCCGGCCAGGAAAAGATGATCATCGACTTCTACCAGAAGAACCCGCGCGCGATGGACCGGCTGCGCGGGCCGATTTTCGAGGATAAGGTGGTCGATCATGCGCTGGAACTGGCGACCGTGACCGATCAGGAGGTTTCCACCGAAGTTCTGTTCGCGGACGACGAGGATTGATCGACTGCCGCCGGCAGGGCTTTACGACAGCCGGTTCTCGGCTCATCTTATGATCATGCGGTCGCGGTTTCGGCCTCGGTGAGGCGGAGCCGCGATCGGCACGATCAGATTTTCATGCGGGCGCGACCGGTTCGGCCCGCGACCAGGAGACAGACGCCGATGGATCGCGACCCTACCGAATATTATATGAACAGCCTCGTGCCGATGGTCGTGGAACAGACCGCGCGCGGCGAACGGTCATACGATATATTTTCGCGCCTGCTCAAGGAACGGATCATCTTCCTCACCGGCGCGGTCTACGATCAGGTCGGGTC
>JAQTXO010000129.1 GCA_028688765.1 Acidiphilium sp.
CAGCGAACTCGCAACCTGGCGCTGGCTGCGCGAGCGCAGTGCCCTCGGCGAACTGCTGGACGTGGACTTCGAAGCCATGCCGTTGATCCGTCTGTATCGGACCTCCGACCTTCTTGTGCGACACCGTTGAAATAAACACTATGCAACTTTTTTTTTCAAAAAAGAATCCCTGTCCTTCACTATCCCATCGCCGGATTGCCAGCGGGACCAGATAATTTCCTTGGATCATTAATCTAATATCTGTATCGTCCGCAGCGCATGGATCACGCGGTCGTTCAACATCGAACGGAGCCTGCAGCGGCGCACGCCGCGCCGACTTGGCTCGGCTTCACGTTCCGGGGCCTGCTCATCCGCCTGCTGGTCACGGTCGTCACGATCACGGCGGCGATCGTCCCGTTCGCCATGCCCAACCGGCAACTGCCGTTCCATTTCGATTCCAAATCCACCTACGGCATCGTCACCCCGCGCGCCAGCACCCCAATGCCGATCGGGCTCGAACCGGGCACGCATGTCGCCTTCGCCGATCAGACCCTGGCAACACGCGCCGTGCTGCTGGCTCCCGAGGTCCCCGGCGGCCGGGCCTATCCGCTGGTGATCCACCACGCCGGCAAGCCACAAACGATCCTGGTCAGAACCATCAGGCAGAAAAGCGACGGCCCGATCCTCTTCGCGATCGATCTGTTCACCATCCTGGCGATCGTGGTCCTCGGCCTCGCCGCACTCTGGCGCGGTCGCGACTGGTCGGCCTGGGGGCTGGCCGCCTTCTCACTGTCGGTGCTGATTGGCAGCGCCCTCGGCCAGGTGCCGCTGCCGCCTTTTTTCAACCTCGGTGCCAGCTTCGTGGAAGTGGTGTTTACCGGGCCAATGACCTTCATAGGTCTCTATTTGTCGTCGCGCGCCCTGGCGGCACCAGCCGGTGCGCGGCACCGGCGCGGTCTCTGGATCTATGGCGCGATGGCGCTGATCATGGTCTGTTGCGAATTCTCCGGAATCCCGATGGTGCTGTTCGCGGAACGCATCGTCGCCACCACCGCGCTGAACCTTCTGGGCGGCAGCCTTGCCGTGCTCATGCTGGTGGTGCCGCTGGTCACCTTGGCGTCCGCCTATCGCGGTGCCCGGCCGGAGCAGCGGCTGCGGATCCGCTGGGTCTTCACCGGCACGCTCCTGTTGATCCCGCTGCTCGCGACCAGTTTTTTGCAGGCGCTCTGGCTGACCAAGGGTTCCGAGGCCACGGTGCTGGTCACCGCCTTCCGGGCGGTGCTCACCGCCGTGATCTTCGGCACCTACGCTTTCGCCGTGCTGGCAACCCGCCTGGTCGAGGTCCGCATCGCGATCAACCGCGCCGTCGTCTTTACCGCCCTGATGGGTCTCGTGGTTGGCCTGCTCGCCCTGGTCGAAAGCCTGATCGAGAACAGCGCCCTGCACGGCCGTGCCGGTCTCGCCCTCGAAGTCGCCGCTCCGCTGATCCTCGGCATCGCCTTCGACCAGTTGCAGCGCCGGATCGAACAGATCGTTGACCGGGTCTTCTTCCGCCGCGAACACCGCGCGCGCGAAACCCTGCATGAATTCATCCGCGACGCCGGTTTCATCGAACAATCCGATGTCCTGGTGGCCCGGATGGTGGCAGTGTTCGACCGTCACTCCGGCGGCCGCGGTGCGGTGCTGTACGAAATGCGGGCCACAATGTTCGAGCGCACGGCCCAGCACGGCCACCGCTGGCCGGATGCGATCGATGGCGATGACCCCGCTTTGGTCCGCCTCCGCGCAACCCTCGCCCCGCTCGATCTGCACGGCATCGAAACCGCGTTGGCCGCCGATGGCCTCGCCCTGCCGCTCGCCCTGCGCGGCCGGATGTTCGGCGTTCTGGTCTGCGGGCCGCGCAGCGCCGGGCGCTATGCCCAGGCAGAGACGGCCGAACTGGGCCAGGCGGCGCGGGAGGTCGGCGCGTCGCTGTTCGCCCTGCGTGCCCGGGCGAACGAGGCGCTGGTCGAACGCCTCGCCCTCGGCCAGGTCGCCCCACATGACGCAACGATCGAGGCCAGACAGCTTTGCGGCCTGACCTCCTAATTCCCGGGCGCTCGTTCGATCTTGTTTACAAAAGAGAACGTCTTGCCGGTCACATCAGCGACTGCCGCGAAGAGATCTCGCAACTTCCCAGGTGTCAGTTTCCCTCTTTAGGAAACTGACAACGGTCGGCGGCACGCCCTTCTCCCTGTTCAACCCGGACCCAGCGGCCCGCCATCACGACGACGAACGGCGCCGCGATAAATCGACATCACCCCGAAATTTTTTTACGGCGATCTGGCCCAGACCAGAAAGTCGTGAAAAGACTCTGTCTCGCGGGATGTGATGTCCATGAAATCCGGCGACGCCGACCCCCACCGTCCCTCCGCGATCGCCGCGCCCAAAGTGGCAAAGGCCAGCGGCCATGGCGCCTCCAGCCGATCACAAACCGATCCGAGATAATCGTCCTTCGAGCAGTCACGATAACGCATCGGACGCGCAAAGACGGTCTCATAAACGGCCGCGATCTCGGCAAAGCTCAGCGCCTGTCGTCCGGTAATCACGTGGCAGGCCTCCGCCCGCCCAGGACGAGCCGCCACCGCCGCGATTACTGCCGCCACATCCTTGCGCGATATCGGCGTCACGCGCCCGCCACCGGCGGGCAGCATCATTTCCCCCTCGATTTCACCCGGTGTGAGTTTTCCTTAAATCCCGGATTCGCCGTTTTTTCGTCGGAATATTCCTTAAATCCCGGACGCGTCGTGTCAATTAGCATCATGATGTAAACGTTGAATTAGACTTCCGCACCGGCCCCGACACCGTCGACTTGAAAAACGGGCGGCCAGTGCCTTTGACGTCCGGCGAACTCGTCCCGGTCCGAATCCTTCAGGCGTCGGTAAAAAGTGGCCAATATATCCTGCCAACCGCAGGGCAGATGATAGAAGGACTCTCGAAACACTTGGTCGCCTGTAAGGAGCGCGACTGTCGCGAGCATTGAATGTCGCTCGTCCACGTGGAGAAACGTGAAGTCTATGGGTCCGGGCCTGCGCCGCTGACCCAGGAGCCAGTCAGTTTCAAGCCGCGGCGAAGAGAATGCCTCATATACCAAACGGTCGTCGAAGTGACGGTCAGCGCGCGTGAAGGCCCAAAGTAGATCGCCAACAACATATGCGAGATCGTCCAAGTCGCTCCCGCCACGCGCCTTTTTTCCGAGAGCTGCAGCCGCAAGAAGCGTGTCTTGGACCAAGATGGTTCTGCGATGTAGGCGGTCGATAAGCCCCTCGCCGGCGGCAGGTCTTGTCGATGGCGCTCCACCCAAAATACTCGGATACATCGCGCAAACGGACTTCCCGGCACGGCAGTGGTTGCGTAGATAGCTTCTCCAGGCCGGATGGACAATCACGGTCCCCTGCCCTTCCTGCAGCATCACGTGGTGCACGGAACACACCGTCCGCGATGCGATCACCCACTCGCGCCGGAGCCACGAAAAGCCATGGTCGATTTTTTGCTGCTCGAGACAATGGTAGCATGCTGCGTAACGAAGGTTCGGTTGCGTTTGGCCAATAGAAATATAAATGCCGCGCGCAACAATTTTCGTCGACCATGGGAATGCAAAACTGATTGTTTGTTTTTCAAGCTGTTCAAGTCTAATACCTAGAAGGGTTGCGATCGGTAACAATGCAGCCCGCGGTTTTCCTATATCAATATTAGCGAGGTGAACTTGCTGTCGCGAACGGCGAGTTGTGCAAAGCAAATCCCCAAGCGACTGATTGTAGAACCGCGCCGTTCGGTCGAGCCACGAGGAGATAAGCTCATCGTCCTGAGGCACTGGTACAATCGGCAGGGTTGCAGCGGCAACCGACGATCTACGGCCGGCAGTCAAATCGAGGCCTCTATGCGCCGCCGATTTTCCATCGAGAGCAATGGTGCCCGAGCTGGCAAAAAATCGAAATTTTCGAGCGTGATGCGCTCCACGCCCCGGCGGATTGCATCAATCGCCAGATGCTCAAGCAGCCGCACAATTCGCACGGTGATGCCTTCGGACAGGGTAAGGATGGTCGCTCGTACTCGTTCCTGATCTAGTTCCGATGGCTGTCGAAGCGGCAAGATAGATCCAAAACTTGCGAGAAGACGTCGGAAACCAATGTTATTGGTCCAGCGTGGAAGTTCAACAGATTCGAAACGATCAGCCAATCCGTTGTCCGTCAGTAAGGCGCGCCTTGCCTCTGGCGTGCCAGCGCAGACAAGCGGCATCTCGAGATCGTTTGCGAGCAAGCGAATTACATTGAGAAAAACGCGTTGCTGGCGCTCGCCGCCCACCAACAACGCGTGGATCTCGTCAATAATAAGAATACGGGCCCCTATTATTTTAAGCGCATCTCTCGCCATCCGCCTCGCTCGAACCCGGCTGATCTCTCCTGTCAGGGGCACGCCCACCGCGCCAAGTAGCTCGTCGTAGAATGACACCTCAATCGGCTCGGGCGGCAGTTGCATCATGACGACCGGATTCTGCCCCAAGCCGAGCTGAGGATCGACTTTCCTCGGATGATCCCGGAAGAATTTTTTGAGAATCATTGTTTTACCCATCCCGGTTCGACCGTGAACCAATAGGCAAGGCATTCGATTACGTTGGGGATAGGTCAGCAAATCTCCCATGGCCTCCAACGCCAGCTCAGCAGCCGGGTGGCTGATCCAGCGTTCAGCCCGGATCCATTGGATTCGGTCACTATCTGGGAGTGCCGCAAGCGCATGGTGATTGGGATCGAGGTGTTCAAACGCGATCATGACCATTCCTCGACCGGGAAAGGGAGAATAGGGCCGATATCGGCTGGCTGCGCGTGCCCGACCTCCCCTCGAGGCTCGCCGTTGACACCCGGGAGCACAACGTGAATAGCGCGAACGGTCCGTTCGTGCGTGCGTCTAGCAATTTTGGTCTTCGTCCTGGCTTGTTCGACCAACTCACGCTGCTCGTCCATTGAAGCAAAGAGACGCGCCTGAGTAACATGCTTTTCGCCAGAAGCACGGAGCCGCCGCGATGCGGTCTTAATTTCGGAAAGCGTTACCGCTGGTAACCGTCGATCAGCGTAGGGAATCGTCCAATAGGCGCCATCCGTATCACGCAGATAAACTTTTGACATGTCACGAGGATCGTAGCGTACGAGAAATTTCTGCCGTGCTTTGGCGAGAAACGTCGAAATAACCCCGTCTGTGTATGTGATCCCGAATAAAGAGATGCCCCTGCGCTGAATGAGGCGTTGCTGGAAAGGCAAAAAGTCGAGATAGAACCGGTTCCCGTCTGGTGGATGACGATGGGGCGCCGGCATGCGTGCGACCGCCTCGGTCCAGGCAGTGATCGGCGCCACACCAAGACTGCGGTGCACCGCCTGGTGGTAAACGCCCGCGATTTGGTGCATCAGCCAAATTTCAAGCTCGTCCATCGTCATGACGGCTGTTTCTTCCGGAGCATGGCCGCGTTCAACAACGCTCCGGCCCGTATATCCGGGTAGAAGGCGTAGCGCGCCCATCATCGTTCCTACCAGACGCTCGATGTGGCCATCCCAGTGCGGTGTTGCGGGTGGGCGGTATTTCAGATCGATGCCATATTCTGCAACACCCCGGGCCAATGCATTGGAATGGAATTCCCGTGCGTTATCAAGATGAAGGCACTTAGGAAGCCCAGCGACAGGCCACGAAAGGCTAAGTTTTCGGGAGGCAAAGTCGGGGTCCTTAGGCAGAACCGCATGGCTCAGCACCATCGCGACACTCAGCGCGGACGGCGCTTCAAGGCTGAGATAAAAGCCGGCAACGACGCGGGTCGCCACATCAATCGCCAAAGTCAGCCATGGTCGGCCAAGCGGCCCCCGATCAGCCTCCGACACAACGATGACATCAGCCAGAGTATGATCAATCTGAACAAGCGCCAGGGGCTCCTCCTCGTTCAGGCCTCCGACAATCAAACCAAGCTTGTTGCGGGCTCGAGCCGCCCCTTTGCGTCGTCTTAGCACCTCGCGTTGATTGCGATCTCGTACGCGCGGCGTCACCGCCTTACGACTGGGCGGCGTTAACCCCGCTGCTGCGCACCGGCGCTCGATCTCGCGCATCAGGTCCGCGATCGTTGGAGAACTCAAATCAAGATAAAATTCGTCGATTGTCTTTTCGATCAGGATATCGACAGAGGGTTCGAGTATGCGCTTACCCCTGGTCCTCCCACGGGCCCGGGGCATAAGTGCGGAGACGGTTGGGCACCGCCGGTACCTCTTGAGCAATTCATAGCATTGGGTCCGGTGGATTCCGAGGTCGCGCGCTGCGGCGACAATGGCCTTGGTACCGGCACGCTCATTCCCCGCCAATTCGGATAAAATCTTTAGACGCTTTTCACCTACCGCCCACTGTTCAGCGTCATGCTCGTGAAGCTCCTGACGGTCGGGCATAACTTAAACTACTCCGTAACGAATCCGGTATTATCGGAACAACGTCCGGTATTCAAGGAAAATCATAGGCGAAAAATCAAGGATCCACCGCTCGATCTGTCCGGTCTTTAAGGAAAACTCACACTATTGTAGGGCGCTTTCTGCCGCCAGATCCGCGATGCCGGAGATCAGGAATTTCTCGGATGTTTCAGCCCATGCCGCAACGAAACCAAGATCCCGAAGCCGATGGCCGCTCCGTAGCCGGACAAGTCGGCCATTGGCGATATCATCCCGAACGATGGCTGGCGGTATTGCGGCGATCCCGATCCCATCGAGCGCCATGCGAATGAGTGTCGCCATCGACGCACTCGCGAACATTCGTGGCCGACCGCCGTTCGAGCGCTCAAGCAGATCGGCTACCTCCGCATAGGGTAGCGTGCCCCGGGCAAAGGTCAGAATCGGATATCGTTTGAGCTCCTCGATCCCGACCCTGTGTCTGGGCAGGTCTAGCGTGGGGCTCGCGATGAAGCCGACCGGAAAACGGGACAGGGGGCGCTCCTGCAGGGCAGGTACGCCGACCGGACCGACCATAAAAGCAAGATCAATACGCCCTTGTAACAGGAAACTCCGCAATTCAGTCGAAATGTCGACATCCAGTTCGAGCGTAAGCCCGGGATAGGTCGCGTTGAATTTTTCCAGAAACCTCGGAAGCCAGGTGTGGACGATGGTCTCGGACACTCCGAGACGAAGGGTTCCCCTTCGCGCGGCGGGGTCT
>JAQTXO010000130.1 GCA_028688765.1 Acidiphilium sp.
CGTGCTCGACCCCACCCCCCAGGAACTCGTCGCCGCCGGCATGATCACCGATGCCGCCATCACCGGCCCCTACGGCAAACCCGCCTTCGCCTACCATTGCGGCGACGTGATCTATTTCGACGGTCAGGCGAGCCGCTACTACGCCCAGTTCTACCTGCCCTACGAATACTACCCCCTGCCCATCCTCGGCGTCCCCGGCAACCACGATGGCGACATCTACGATAACGGCGTCATCGTCGATAACGTCCCCTCCCTCACCGCCTTCATGCAGAATTTCTGCGCCGCCACCCCCGGCACCCACACGCCCGAAGCCATGGACATCCCGCGCACCGCGATGACCCAGCCGAACTGCTACTTCACCCTCGAAACCCCCTACGCCACCTTCATCGGCCTCTACGACAACGTCCCCGAAGGCGGCGTCGTCCAACAGGACCAGCGCGACTGGTTCGCCGGCGAACTCAAGGCCGCCGCCCCCGACAAACCCATCATCGTCGCGATGCACCACCCGATCCACTCGCTCGACGCCTATAATTCCGGCAGCAAAGTCATGCAGCAGGTCCTCACCGAAGCCGAAACCGCCTCCGGCCGCCAGGCCCACATGGTCTTCGCCGGCCACGTCCATAACTACCAGCGCTTCACCATCACCGAGGCGGACGGCAGCGCCAAACCCTTCATCGTCGCGGGCTTCGGCGGCTATCACAACCTCTCGCGCATGCAATCGGTCGATGGCCAACCCCCCACCGTCCCCCTGACCCCGCCCGACCAGCCCAACGTCACCCTCGACGCCTATATCGACGACCGCTTCGGCTTCCTCCGCCTCGAAATCGACCCCGAAACCATCACCATCCGCACCTACACCGTCCCCCGCCCGCAGGAACCCTACCGAACCCCACCCCGCCTGCGCGACACCCTCAAATTCGACTGGAAATCCCGACGCGTCGTGGGGTGACAAAAAACCAAAGAAAGCGCAGCGCTTCTTTTTTATAAAAAAGAAGCAAAAAACTTTCATTCTTAAGACTATCGGGGGCGGAATGGGGTCGAACGCCTCGCTCCCGACAGGCGCGCAACGCCTTTCCGATTTTCCGGATCATATTCCAGACTGCTTCTAGATTTTGATGCGAAACATGTATAAAAAGTCATTGGAGCTTTAAGGAATAGGAAAATGTCCGGTTCGCAGGTGTCTTTCGTCGCATCGTCCGAGATCACCGATACGTTCTCGATCGCCAGCCCCCTCGCCCCGTCGGTCCAAACCCTGCTCACCAACGACATCACCACCCTGATCCTGTCGCCGAACCCCTATGTCGGCGTCGAGGTCGGCACGCTCGACACCGGCTCCGGCGTCATCGGCACCAGCATCACCGCGCCGGGCACCACGGTTTCGACCGGCTATTTCGAAGAGATCACCGGCACCGCCAGCGGCACCCTGTCCCTGCCCGCCTTCAGCGGCGCCGGCGGTGCCTTTGCCGGCGTCATCGTCACCGATCCCGCAACCCTGACGCTTGATGGGTCCATCGCCGAAAACGGCTTCGTGATCCTCGCCTCCGGCACCAACATCACGGATAACCTCGTCCAGACGAGGCCGGGCCAGACCTCGATCTATGCCGGCGGCACGTCGAGCACCCTGAACGTCTCGAACATCAACACCCAGATCGTCGTCGGCAGCGGCAAAAATACGCTCAACCTGTCGGATGCCCCCGCCTCGCTCAGCCCGTTCGGCTATACCTACGACAACATCACGACAGACCCCGGAACCACCAACACGATCAACGTGACCGGCCCCCTCGTCGGTGCCACCATCACCTCCGGCGGAACCGACCTGATCAACGTCGCCGGCATCGGCGCGGGCGCCTTCACCGACATGATCTCCGTCACCGGCACCTCGACGATCAACCTCGCCGCCACCGAAAGCGGGGCCTTTATCACCCTCGCCGGACAGGACATTCTCGATATCGGCGGAACCGGGAATTCGGTCTCGGTCGCCGCAAGCTCGACGCTCGACGTCACCGGTTCCGGAAACGACATCCTGATGACCGGCGGCACCGACACGGTCATGGCGAACGGCAGCGCCACCACCCTCACGGTCCGAACCGCCGGCGCGATCGTCTCCCTCACCGGGGACAACAGCTATCTCGGCCTCGGCACCGCGGCGACCGGCGCGCTCATCACCATCTCCGGCCTCGACCAGACCGCCAATATCGGCGGCTCATCCGACACCATCATGGCCTCAGGCGTCACCGGCGATCCGTCGCACATCAACATTTTCGGCTCGAACGACCAGCTTACGGTCGGCAACGCCGGCGGCGTCGAAATTCTCGGCGGCAACGATACGGTCTCCTCCACCGGTGCCGCCGTGGCCGATTTCGGCACCCACAACACGGTCTCGGTCTCCAATGCGCCGATCGTCTACCTCTACGGCACCGACGGAACCATGACTGTCGGCGGCGGCACCACCTATGTCATGACCAACGGCTCGAACAACACCGTCACCGCCTCCAGCGGCATCGTCCGCGGCCAGATGACCGATGGTGCCGTCACCGCCAGCGGCAGCGCCAGCGTCATCCTCGGCAGCTCAGCCGCGAATGACAGCGTCATGATCACCGGCAACGCCAACAACATCATCGAAGGCGGCGATCAGGTCACGACCTCCGGCTCCGGCTTCGTCGATCTCGCCGGCGGCAACAACAGCCTCATTTTCACCGGCCCGACCAACATCGCCTTCACCTCGAACGGCAGCGACACCATCGAGGCATCCGGCGCCAGCACCATCTACGGCTCGAACGCCGACGTCACCATGCGCGGCGGCACCTCGACCAGCTTCAACAACGGCTCCGGCTCGGTCTCCTTCATCGGCGGCTCCGGCGCCTCGGTCGTGCAGGGCGGCACCAACGGAAACAACAATCTCTCGGGCGGCGCGGGCGCGGCCACTTTGTTCGGCGCGGGGACCAACAACACGCTGACCGGCGGACACTCGGGCCTGAACCTCCTCGTCGCCGGCGCGGGCGGCAATGAAAGCCTCACCGCGATGGGCGGCGCCACCACCCTGGTCGGCTCCACGGTCCCGGGCGGCACCACGTCCATGACCGGCGCCGCCGGAGCCAATTCCTTCGTGCTCGGTGCCGGGTCGAACCTCATCACGACCGGTGCTGCCAACACCATTTTCGCGGGCGATCCAGCCGCGAAAGGATCAGTGACGATCATCCAGGGCTGGACCGCAGCGGATCAACTCGACATCGCGCCGGGCATCACCGTCACCTCCACCTCCGCCGGGCTGATCGCCCTGAGCCCGGGCACTATCGGCATCGCCTCGGTCGTCCAACTCAGCGACGGATCGACCCTGCGCTTCATGGGCTTCGGCAGTTCGATCACCACCGCCAGCAACGTCACCCCCCCGATAATCTCCTGAAGGGAGCGCCACCCAACCCCCGCCGCACCAAAATCGCCCCACCGTTCCGCCGAGCGCCGGTATCTGGTACGATCCCCGCACCATGCCGCCCAGTTCCATGCCCCGCCCCGTCCAACGAACCAACCTTCGACCGCCCCCACCGGAGCGACTTATCCCCACCGGGAAGTTATCCACAAAATCCGGGATAAGCCTGGGGACAAGCGCTTGGCGGATCGCAAACCTCCGCTCAGCAAGCGGAATGTCGCCAAACCCTCCCCCGCCCGCGCCGCCAGCCCGGCGATCACAGAACGGTCCCCGGCATGAAACAGGCCCTGCACCAACTGACCATCGCAACCTCGGGCAAAGGCCTGACCGACCTCACCCGCCCGATCATCGAGTGGACCGCAGCCCAGGGCATCGCAACCGGCCTCCTGACGGTCTGGTGCCGTCACACCTCGGCCTCGCTCACGGTGCAGGAAAACGCCGACCCCACCGTCCACGCCGATATCCTGCGTTTCTTCGAGGCACTCGTGCCCGAGGCGACCGGCCGCTACGCCCATGAGGACGAAGGCCCCGACGACATGCCCGCCCATCTCCGCACGATGCTGACGCAAACCCAGATCAGCATCCCGGTCGCAGCCGGCCGCCCGGTTTTCGGCACATGGCAGGCGCTCTATCTGTTCGAACACCGCCGCCACCCCAACCGGCGCGAAATCGTCTTGCATTTACTCGGCGCGTGACGCAGGGGATCGTCACCACCCAACCGACGGAGAACCGGCAATGGCCGACCATAACCTCGAAGCCCTGTGGGAAGAGCACTGCCGCCACGAATTCGAGACCCGCGATGTCGATGCCACGATGGCGACCATGGTGGCCGAACCCTACGTCAACCACATCCCGACCATGACCGGCGGGGTCGGCCACGACCAGCTGAAGCGCTTCTACAAATACCATTTCATCGGCGGCAACCCGCCCGACACCCGCATGATCCCGGTCAGCCGCACGATCGGCCCCGACCGGATCGTCGATGAAATGATCTTCAGCTTCACCCACACTTCGGCGATCGACTGGATGCTCCCCGGCATCCCGCCCACCGGGCGCACCGTCGAAATCCCCCTGGTCGCAATCATCCATTTCCGCGACGGCAAACTCGCCCACGAGCACATCTACTGGGATCAGGCCTCTGTCCTGGTCCAGCTCGGTCTGCTCGACCCCACCGGCCTCCCGGTCGCCGGCGCCGCAACCGCCCGCAAAGTCCTCGACACGTCCCTGCCGAGCAACACGCTCATGGCCGAAACCTGGCACCGCAGCGCCGGCAAACCGATCTGAAAACGCCCCGATCGCCCGAGCCGGCTCACACCGGCCCGGCGATCAGCGTCGGGTGAAATTCAGCCGGTCACGCGGCGCCCCCGGCCCGCAAACGTCTCATCCGCCGGATAAGCGAGGGTCGCGGCAAGCGTAAGCCGTGGCAGCCCCCCACCCGCGAGCGAAGCAGGAATAACCGCAGCACCATCGGTCCAGCGCCCATCGGCCTCAAGACCGTGCCAGCCTTCAACCAGATCCGGATGATCGAGCGGAATCGCCGTGCCATCGGCCCGCTGGATCGCCGCGATCTTCACGCCAAGCCGCCGCCGGTCACGCGGATCGGCGGTCAGATGCCCGCGAACCGCGCAGCGGCTGGCAATGACGATCGATCCATCCGTGCCTTCGCTGATGGTCAAAGCCGGGTCCGTCACGGTCCCGATCGCCGCCCGCTGAAGCAGCCGCGCCCGCACCGTCTCGACAACCGGCCCCATTTCGGCGAACGGCGCACATCCGGCGCTCTCCCGGATCGCCTGCCAGTCCGGCCTCGTCCCGAATTCGGGATGCAGCCGAACCGGCGCCCCGCCATTGGCGAACGAAGCCCGGTTCCCGGTCTCCAAATAAGACTCGCACGGGGTCGCCTCGGCAAGCAGCACCGCATGACAGGCCAGTTCGACGTGATAATAGGTCACCGAGCGCCGCGCGACCTGGCGGATCGTCGCCCCGTTGATCAACGTCTTGGCCGGGATCAAATGGCCGTCGAGAAACAGCGCATGGTCGGGCGACAGATAAAGATCCCGCGCCGGCACCCCATCCCCGATCGCCCCGGCCTCGATCAGAACCGGCAGGACCTCTTCAGGGTGCGGATGGCGGGTGAGATCGAAACCGCGATGCCCCAGCCAGATAACCCGCGCGAGGGTCCCGTCCGCGAGAATGACCTCACTTCCCTCCCGCAACTCCTCGACCGGCGTCTCGCCGTGCAGCGTCAGAATGCGCGTTCCCCCGGCAAAGCACGGCAGACCGGACCCGGAAGGACCGCCATCGATCGTGATGGTCGTGCCGCTGTCAATCACCGTCAGCGGTCCTGTTTGACCGACCGTGACCGTCCCGGTGGCAAAGCTGGTGCCCGCAACAGTCACGGAGTCGACCGTTGCTCCCGAAGAATCGAGAAGCGTAATCGTCTGCGACCCCGGGGACGTGGAGTTGGAGATACTATAGGACGCGATTGTCGTCCCGGCAGGAAGGTTCGTGAACGCGAGCTGGTCTTTCGCGTTGGAGAACCCGTTGATCGTCACACCCGAAAGAATATTCAGGGCCGCTCCACCCGCATTGACGACGAACGCACCCCCATTAGCACCAAAATTGATCGTCGTGCCGCTCAATGCGCTGAGGACCGCAGGCCCGTTGGTAAACGTGCCGCCGTTGTCGAGATTGATCGTCGCCGAGCTAAGAGCCCCCGCAACGACGCCCTTGGCGGCAGTGACGCTCCCGCCATCGTCATACACCGTAAGCCCGCTCAGCGCGGAAACGGTGGAGTCGATCGTCGCATTACCGCCGACATAGATGGTGTTGGGCGTGAGGGTAGCGAGAGCAACAGTGATATCCACATTACCGGTGACGCCAGGCGGGATAACATAGGTCGAACCGACCAGAACTGAAGCAATGGTGAGTACACCACCGTTAGCAGTGAGAACATTAGCCGCTGGAATGCCGTTGACCGACGCACCACCACCGGAAGGATACGTGATGGCTAAATCATAAGTTGCACCAGTCAATAAGCCGGCGGGAACATAAGTTAACGCGTATTTTACGCCATGCGAATTTGTCTCTGTATAATCACCGGTACTGCCCGACATGTTCCTAAACCCTTTAGTAATTGTTTTGATCGTTTCGTCACGGCGTTGATCACAAGGCTTGGCCCGAGCGATTCAGGGGACCGGTCAGAACGTCCGCCAATTCTCGCCGATCCCCAGCGTTGCCGTAAAACCTTACGTTGATCACGTTTCTTGGACCGTGCTCGCCTTAGGGTACTCATGTCAAGAAAATGTTAATGAAACCTCCGCTCTGCGACATTAAATCTGCGATATCAATGACGTTGTAGCATCGAGATTCTTTCACCGTGGCAAGATAGGCCATGGCGCACAGCACTACTTTAGCGGACCCCACCCCCGATGCTCCTCAACCCGGCACGCCCCGCACCAGGAAACGACCACCGCCGAAATCCCGCTTTCTCACCCCCCACCGCATGTGATTAATAGCGTGGGTGTCCAGCATCGCGCCCACTCACCCTCACCACCCCGTCGCCCAATTCGTCCGGATCCTGCGGGATCTCGTGGTCAGCGTCGCGCGCAAAACCCCCAGCCCCACAATGTCGGACTTCACGGTCGAAATCCTCCTCCGCCACCTCGACTTCTTCATCCGCCGCCTCACCCGCGCCATCACCTCCTCCGGCACCTACCCCGGACCCACACCCAAACCCAC
>JAQTXO010000131.1 GCA_028688765.1 Acidiphilium sp.
CTCTTCTTCGGCTGGGAGGGCGTCGGCCTGATGTCCTACCTGCTGATCGGCTACTGGTACGACCGCGCGAGCGCCAACGTGGCCGCGATCAAGGCGTTCATCGTCAACCGGGTCGGCGATCTTTTCTTCGCGATCGGCGTGGTTCTCACCTGGCTCACCTTCCACAGCGTCAGCTTCGACGTCATTTTCGCCGGCGTGCCGGCCGCGATCCCGCAGACCTATCATCTGTTTGGCAGCGATCTGCCGGTGCTCGAAGTCATCTCGATCCTGCTGTTCATCGGGGCGATGGGCAAATCCGCCCAATTATTCCTCCACACCTGGCTGCCGGACGCAATGGAAGGCCCGACCCCGATTTCCGCGCTCATCCACGCCGCCACAATGGTCACCGCCGGCGTGTTCCTGATGGTGCGGATGACCCCGCTGATCGACCACGCCCCGGTCGCCCTCGAAGTCATCACCGTGATCGGCGGCACCACCGCCTTCTTCACCGCCACGATCGGCTGCGTGCAGAACGACATCAAGCGGATCATCGCCTACTCCACCTGCTCGCAACTCGGTTACATGTTCCTCGCGGTCGGCGTCGGCGTCGGCCCGGCGGCGATCTTCCATCTGATCAACCACGCTTTCTTCAAGGCCCTGCTGTTCCTCGGTGCCGGTTCGGTCATCCACGCCTTGTCCGACGAGCAGGACGTCCGGAAAATGGGCGGGCTCTGGCGCAAGCTGCCGGTCACCTACGTCACCATGTGGTTCGGCGCCCTGGCCCTGGCCGCGATCCCGCCTTTCTCCGGTTTCTTTTCCAAGGACGCGATCCTCGCCGCCGCCTTCGCCAACCATTCGGGGACCGCAATGTTCGGCTGGATCGCCGGTTCGTTCGGGGCCGGGCTGACCGCCTTCTATATCGTCCGCCTGATGCTCATGGTGTTCCACGGCAAGTCCCGCATCCAGGCCGACGCCATGGCCCATGTCCATGAAAGCCCCGCGGTCATGCTCGGCCCGCTCATCGTCCTCGCCTTCGGGGCCCTGACCAGCGGCTTCCTGCTCGCGCCCATCCTGATCGGCAAACACTATGCCGCATTCTGGGGTTCCAGCATCGCCGTGCCGTATCACGGCGCAATCATGCACCGGCTCGATAACATCCCGGTCTGGGGCGCCGAACTGCCCCTTCTGCTCGCCATCAGCGGGATCGGGATCGCCTACTGGTTCTACGAAATCGCACCCGCCATGCCTGCCCGCCTCGCAAAGGCGGTCCCCGGCCTTTACCAGTTCGTCCTCAACAAATGGTATTTCGACGAAGCCTACGATGTCCTGTTCGTCCGCCCCGCCTGGCAACTCGCCCGCCTGATCTGGCGCGTCGGCGACGACGAGGTGATCGATGGCGTCCCCACCGGGCTCGCGCGCCTCACCGGTGCGGCATCGGGTCAGGCCAGCCGCCTGCAGTCCGGTTCGATCGCGATCTACGGCTTCGTCATGCTGATCGGCCTGATGGTGCTGGTCACCGTGTTCCTGCTGGCGCGATAGGACCGATCATGACCTTCCCCATCCTGTCCCTGATGATCTGGCTGCCGCTGCTCGGTGCCGTCCTGCTCTATATCCCCCAGGGAAGCCCTGCCGCCGCCGCCCGTACCGCCCGCTGGATCGCGCTCTGGACCAGTCTGATCGTGCTGGTCCTCGCCATCGTCATGCTGATCGGTTTCAACCCGCACATCCACGGCTTCCAGTTCAACGAAACCGCCGCCTGGATCCCGCAATTCCACATCGCCTACCGCCTCGGCATCGACGGCATCAGCCTGTTCTTCATCGTCCTCAGCGCGCTGCTCACCCCCATCGTGATCCTCGCGAGCTGGCGCGAAACCCGCCGGGTCCGTGACTACATGGCCGCCTTTCTGCTGCTGGAAACCATGACCATCGGCATGTTCAGCGCGCTCGACTTCCTGATGTTCTACATCTTCTTCGAGGGCGTCCTGATCCCGATGTATCTCATCATCGGCGTCTGGGGCGGCGAACGGCGCATCCACGCCGCGATCAAATTCTTCGTCTTCACCTTGGCCGGCTCGCTGCCGATGCTGCTGGCCCTGGTCTGGATGTGGCACCATGCCGGCACCACCGACATGATCACGCTGATGCACACGCCGATCCCGCCGCACATTCAGGATTGGCTGTTCCTCGCCTTCCTCGCCTCGTTCGGCGTCAAGGCCGCGGTCTGGCCACTTCACACCTGGCTGCCCGATGCCTATGGCGAAGCGCCGCTCCCCGGCACCATCATGCTCGCGGCGGTTCTCTCGAAAATGGGTGCCTACGGTTTCCTGCGCTTCTCCCTGCCCATGCTGCCGGATGCCGCGCAGTATTTTGCACCTCTGATGTTCGCGCTTGGCATCATGGGCGTCATCTACATCTCCTTCGCCGCGCTCGCGCAGACCGACATGAAACGCATGATCGCCTATTCCTCGGTCGCTCATATGGGGCTGATCGTGGTCGGCATCTTCACCTTCACCGTCATCGGCATCGAAGGTGCCTTGTTCCAGATGGTCTCGCACGGGCTGGTCATCGCCGCCCTGTTCCTCTGCGTCGGCATCCTGCTCGCCCGCGGTCATTCGCTCCGGCTCGACCAGCTTGGCGGCCTTGCGGTGCGGATGCCGGTTTTCGCATCCTTCCTGATGCTTTTCGTGATGGCGAATGTCGGCCTGCCCGGCACGTCGGGCTTCGTGGGCGAAATCCTGGTCATGGTCGGTGCCATCCAGATCAATTTCTGGGTGGCCATCCTCACCGGCACCGGCATGATCCTGAGCGTGATGTACATGCTGGTCATGGTCCGCCGGGTGCTGTTCGATCAGGCAAGAAGCGTCGCCAACGCCATCATCACCGATCTCACCGGCAAGGAGTGGCTGATGCTCGCCCCGCTCGCGGTTCTGGTCATCGCCCTCGGCTTTGTTCCGTCCGGCCTCACCTACGCTTTTCATAACGCGGTGACCGATCTGGTCCATGCCCATGTCGCCGCGCTCCAGCAGCAGGCCACCCTGGCGATGGCCCGGCCATGAGCAATTCGATGACCGTGTTCTACACCATGCTCCCCATCCTCGTTCTCGCGATTGCGGGCATGATCATGCTGATGTCCGGCGTCTTCACCGCGCGCGACCACAGTTTCGCGATCACCGGTTCGGCCATCGTGGTCCTCGTGATCACCGCCCGCCTGCTCTTCATCGCGCCGGACGGCGCGATCCTGCACGGGCTGTTCGTCACCAGCGATTTCACCCGGTTCGCCGATATACTGGTCCTGCTCGGCGCTGCCGGCGCGCTGTCGCTTTCGGTCGCCTTCAACCAGCGCACCGGCATCACCCGCTTCGAATACCCGGTCCTGATCATTTTCGCCGTGGTCGGCATGATCGTGCTGGTCTCGGCGGACAATCTTCTGACGCTGTATCTCGGCTTCGAGATCATGTCGCTCGCCCTCTACGTCCTCGCTGCTTTCGCCCGCACCAATCTCCGCTCGTCCGAAGCCGGGCTGAAATACTTCATCCTCGGCGCGCTCTCCTCAGGCCTGCTGCTCTACGGTATCTCGCTGGTCTACGGATATTCGGGCACCACCGGCTTTACCGGCATCGCCCACGGCTTTGCCGGTGCCATGACCGGCCATACCACCGTCTCGCTCGGCTCAACTCTAGGGCTGGTTTTCGTCCTGGTCGGTCTCGCCTTCAAGATCTCCGCCGCGCCGTTCCATATGTGGACCCCCGATGTCTACGAGGGCGCACCCACCTCGGTCACCGCCTTCTTCGCAACCGCCCCGAAAATCGCGGTGTTCGCCCTCCTGCTGCGCATCATGCTCGGCCCCTTCGCCCCGCTATTCGCCCAATGGCAGGATCTGGTCGAAATCCTCGCGGCCGCCTCCATGATCATTGGTGCCCTCGGCGCGATCGGCCAGAGCAACATCAAGCGCCTGATGGGGTATTCCTCGATCGGCCACATGGGCTACGCCCTGATGGGCCTCGCCGCCGGCACCAGTTTCGGCGTCCGTGCCACGCTGATCTATCTCGCGATCTACCTCGTGATGTCGCTCGGCACTTTCGGCTGCATCGTCGCAATGTCGCGCAACGGCCGCCCAGTCGAACGCATCGCCGATCTTGCCGGCATGGCCGGGGAGGACGGGCGCTACGCCCTGGTGCTGGCGATCATGATGTGGTCGATGGCCGGTATCCCGCCGCTTTCGGGCTTCTTCGGCAAATTCTACGTCTTCGCCGCCGCGATCGACGCCCATCTCGATATCCTCGCCATCATCGGCATCATCACCAGCGTGATCGCGGCCTTCTATTATCTCCGGGTCATCAAGGTGATGTATTTCGATACCGGTTCGCCGGGGTTCGATGCGCGCACCGCCGGCGTCAACCTCGTCATCGGGATCAGCGCCGTGGTCACCACCCTGTTCGTGTTCTACCCGGCGCCGCTTTCCACCATCACCTCGCTGGCGGCCCGCGCCCTGTTTCCGAGCCAGGGATTTTGACACGTCTTTCCCCGTGGCGGATCGAACATGTCGAGACCATCGCCTCCACCTCGGATGCTTGCACCACCCGCGCACGCCACGGCGAACCCGACCGGCTGCTGATCGTCGCGGCGGAACAGACTGCGGGGCGTGGCCGCGCCGGACGCGTATGGTCCTCGCCACCGGGTAATTTCTACGCCTCCGCCCTGCTCCGCCCCAACGTCCCCGCCAGTCAGGGCAGCATGTTCGCCCTGCTCTCCGGCCTCGCCATCATCGATGCGCTCGACCCTGTCCTGCCCGCGCCATCGCCGCTCACGCTCAAATGGCCGAACGATGTGATGGCGCATAACGCCAAACTCGCCGGCATCCTGATCGACGCCACGATCGAGCACGCCATCCTCACCACCCTGGTCATCGGCATCGGCATCAACCTCGCTTTCGCCCCCGACATCCCGGGGCGCATCACCACCAGCCTCACTGCCCTCGGCGGCCACATCACCCCTGCCGGGCTTGCGCCGAAGCTCTGTGCCCGGCTCGATCACTGGCAGCGCAGCCTCACCGCCGATCGCGGCGAAACCCTCCGCGTCGCCTGGCAGACCCGCGCTCACCCGCCCGGCACCGCCCTTGCGGTCGATGCCGGGCGGATCGCCGGAATTTTCGCGGGGATTGACGCGGACGGCAGTTTGTTGCTCCGACAGGGTGAAACGATAACCACCATCCGCAGCGGCGACATCGCCCTGTCATGACAGAGGCCCCGCACCGCATGAGACTGGTGATCGACGCCGGCAACACCAACATCGTCTTTGCCGTCCACGACGGCAGCGCATGGCGTGGCACCTGGCGCATCGCGACGGATGCGCAGCGCACCTCCGATGAATACGGCGTCTGGCTCGGCTTCCTGCTCGACCGCAACGGCATCGCCATTGCCAGTCTGCGCGATGCGGTGATCGGCACAGTGGTTCCCGCCGCACTCTATCACCTGCGCCGCCTGTGCCGCGACTGGTTCGGTATCGAACCGCTGATCGCCAACGCCACGCTCGACTGGGGTTTCGCCATCAAGGTCGACAATCCTCACGAAGTCGGCGCCGACCGCCTGCTCAACGCGCTGGCAGCCCATCAAACCTACGCCGGTCCGCTGATCGTGGTCGATTTCGGCACCGCCACCACCTTCGACGTCGTCGATGAAGCCGGTGCCTATGTCGGTGGTGCCATCGCGCCCGGCATCAACCTTTCGGTCGAGGCCCTCCATCAGGCGGCTGCCCGCCTGCCGCGCATCGGCATCGGCCGCCCGCAGCGCGTCATTGGCACATCGACCATCCCGGCCATGCGCTCGGGCATCTACTGGGGCTATGTCGGCCTCGTCGAAGGCCTCATCACCCGGATCGAAAACGAATTCGGCGCGCGGATGAAGGTCATCGCCACCGGCGGACTCGCCCCCCTCATCGCCGAGGGAAGTGCGCGCATCGAGCGCACCGACCCCGATCTCACCCTTGAAGGATTGCGCCTGCTCAGCCTGCGCAATCCATCCCCGCCATTGCGCAACCGCGAGCCGGACAACGACTGATCATGAAAGACCGCTACGAATGACCAAGAAACCAGCCCCGAAATCCAACACCGGCTTCACCTTCACACCGCTCGGCGGCACCGGCGAGATCGGGATGAACCTCAACGTCTATGGCATCGACGACGATCTCCTGGTCGTCGATTGCGGCATGGGCTTCGCCGGGCCGGAAGCCCCCGAAGCCGAACTGCTGGTCCCCGACCCCGCCTATCTGAAGGCCAACCGCGACCGTATCTGCGGCCTCGTCATCACCCATGCCCATGAAGACCATATCGGCGGCATCGCCCGCATCTGGGACAGTCTGCGCTGCCCGATCTACGCAACCCCCTTCACCGCCGCCCTGATCCGCTACCGGCTCAGCGAAGCGGGTCTGCTCCGCACCGTGAAAATCCACGAAACCGCACCCGGCTCGGCATTCAAGGTCGGTGGCTTCGACCTGCAATACATCCGCATGGCGCACTCCACCCCCGAAGCGCAGGCGCTGGCCATCACCACCCGGGTCGGCACCATCCTGCACACGGGCGACTGGAAGCTCGACCCCGAACCGCTGGTGGGCCCGCCGACCGACGAAGCCGCCCTGCAGGCCCTGGGCGACAAAGGCGTCCTCGCCATGATTTCCGATTCCACCAACGCCATGGTCGAAGGCCATTCCGGCTCCGAAGCCACGGTCCGCAAAAGCATGACCGCGCTGATCGCCGGGCTGAAGGGCAGGGTGGTCGTCACTTGCTTCTCCAGCAACATCGCCCGGATCGATTCGGTGGTGAAAGCCGCCCTCGCCGCCGATCGCCATGTGGCTCTGGTCGGGCGCAGCCTCGCCAAATACGTCGAGGCGGCACAGGAAGTCGGCTACCTTCAGGATCTCCCCGATTTCGTCCCCGAGGACGAAGCCGGACGCATCCCCGACGACAACCTCCTGATCCTCGCCACCGGCAGCCAGGGCGAGAAACGCTCGGCCCTCGCCCGCATCGCCGCGGACACCCACCGCAACATCGCCCTCGGCGAAGGCGATACCGTGATTTTCTCCTCGCGCCAGATTCCCGGCAACGAACGCGCGATCGGCGCGGTGCAGGACGATCTGGTCCGTGCCGGCGTCAATGTCAT
>JAQTXO010000132.1 GCA_028688765.1 Acidiphilium sp.
AGGAGGGATCCAGAAACTCACCGTCTGATCCCCATTGGATACTATTGTAGTGCCACTCGGATTTTTTTAAGAGTGTAAGATGCTGATATTATGCGGTTTATTCGAGGCACTGCTAAATATGGGCTAAGAAGTCTGGATTATCTGGGGGATGGCGGTGATGGCGGCTTTGTTATTGGGGGCGCGAGAGGGCAGTGAGGTGAAGGAAGCAAAGCGGGGAAGCGCTTCTTTTTTGAAAAAAAGAAGCAAAAAACTTTTTTGATCTGGTTTCCGGCGGTTTCACCGGCACGGACCAAAGGAATCGAAAGTTTTTTTGTTTCTTTTTTTACCAAAAAAAGAAAACTCCTTGCTTTCCCCGAGGGGCGCGATTTCTCCTTGACTCTGCGACAAATTAGAACAGAATAAGAACATGGAGTCAGCGCGATCTTGTCGTCATTCGGAAAATCATCAGAAAAATACTGGTGATTTCGATTCGCACCCTGCGGGGGCGGTGGGCGGATGGCTTGGTGGGCTGCTGGCCGGGGCGGTGCATGAGGTCGGGGGTGGTGACGCCGTTACTGGATTTGCGGTGCGGCTGATGGCGCTTGCGGGGGAGGCGCCGATCGTCTGGATCGGGGATCGGCTCGATCTGTATCCGCCGGGGCTGATGCAGAGCGCGATCGATCCGGCGCGGTTGATTCTGGCCGAGGCGAAGGACGAGATCGACCGGTTGGCGGCGCTGGAGATTGCGTTGCGCGGCGGGATGCACGGGGTGGTCGTGGCGCGTGCGATATCGCGGCTGGCGGCGCGGAAACTGGCGTTGGCGGCGCGCTGTGGCGGGGGATTGGGGCTGGTTTTGCGTGCCGGGGCGGCGAGCGACTCGGCGGCCTTTGCGGCGCGCTGGCGGATCGAGGCGGCGCGGTCCGGGCCGGGACGGCAGGGGAGAACGCGCTGGCGGGCCGAGTTGATTTATGCGCGGGGCCGCGATCCCGGAGTGTTTCTGATCGAGGCTGGTGGTCATGAATCGTCGTCTGCTCTCGTGCTGGTTCCCGAATTTCAGCGATCCGGCGATGGCGGGAGACAGTTCGGAGACGGTCCGGGTGGACGGGTGGCGGGCGGCGGGGCGGTTGCTGCATGAGCGGGCGCTGTGGTGCCACGGGTTCACGCCGCTCGCCGCTGTCGATCCGCCCGATGGCATTCTGCTGGATATCACCGGCTGCGCGCATCTGTTCGGTGGTGAGGCCGGGTTGGTGCGGCGGCTTCGCGCGGTCTGGCCGGAGGCGCGGATCGCGATTGCCGGGACCGCGGCGGCGGCCTGGGCGCTGGCGCATTACGGGCCGGGTGGGGCGGGACCTGAACGAGGCCATGAAAGCCACGAAGGCCACGAAGGCAATGCAGGCAATGAGGGCGATGAAGGCGGTGAGGGCAATGAGGGGCGGATCGAGGATCTGCCTTTGGCCGCGCTGCGGATTGCCGATGCGACCATCGCGCGGTTGCGCCGGCTTGGGTTGCGGCGGATCGGGGAGGTGTTGCGCCTCTCGCGGGGCGAGATCCGTGCCGGGTTCGGCGCCGACATGGGGTTGCGGCTCGACCGGTTGCGCGGGTATGCGCCCGAGGCCCTGCATTTTCTGGCCCCGCCGGTCGATTGGCGGGTCGTCGGGTTTCATCCCGAGGCTTTGTTCACCGCCGAGCAGTTGCGGGCGGCGTTGATGCGGCTGGTGGCGGCGCTTTGCGCGCGGCTGGCGGCGGCGGAATCGGGGTTGATCGGGGTCGAGGCGCAGTATTACCGGGTCGATGCGCGGCGTCTGGTCGACCGGATCGGGTTTGCCGCGCCGACGCGGGATCGGGAGCATGTTGCGCGGCTGCTGGGGGAGCGGTTGCGGCAGATCGATCCGGGGTTCGGGATCGAGGCGATCGCGCTGGTGGGCGAGGTGGCGGGTCTGCCGCCGGGGCAGGCGGAACTGGCCGGCCGGGCGGCCCCCGATTACGCGCCGACCATCGACCGGTTGATGCGCAGGGTGGCGTTGTTTCGGCTGGCGCCGGTCGCCACGCATATTCCCGAGCGGGCGATGCGCCGGGTGAGGGTGACCGGTTCGGCGGCGGGCTGGACGATGGCGGACGATCCGCGCCCGGTGCGGCTGTTCGCGCGGCCCGAGCCGATCGGGGTGATGGCGCCGGTGCCGGACGATCCGCCCCGGATGATCCGCTGGCGCGATGTTGCCTATCGGATCGCGGCGGCGACCGGGCCGGAACGGATCGCGCGGGATTGGTGGCGGCACGAGCCGGCTTCGGTGCGGCCGGAGAGCGAGCGCATCCGCGATTATTACGCGGTGGAGACCGAGGCGGGCGAGCGGTTCTGGGTGTTTCGCGCCGGGGTGCATCGGGGCGAGGCCGCGCCGCGCTGGTTCATCCACGGGGTGTTCTGATGGATTATGCCGAACTGGCGGCGGCGAGTGCGTTCAGTTTTCTGGAGGCGGCATCGTCGCCCGAGGAAATGGTGGCACAGGCGGCGGCATTGGGTCTGGCCGCGCTGGGGATTGCCGACCGGAACACGCTGGCCGGGGTGGTGCGGGCGCACGGGGTGGCGAAGGCGGCGCGGTTGCGGCTGCTGGTGGGGGCGCGGCTCGGGTTCGAGGATATCCCCGATATTATTTGCTATCCGCGGGATCGGGCGGCCTGGGGGCGGTTGTGCCGGTTGCTCAGCCTCGGCAAATCGCGGGCGGCCAAGGGGGCGTGCCTGCTGCATGAGGCGGATCTGGCGGCGCATGGCGCGGGGCAGAGTTTGATCGTGATGCCGCCGGACCGGCTGGATGGGGGGTTTGCCGCCGCGCTCGGGCGTGTGGCGGCGGATCATCGCGGGCGGGTGCATCTGGCCGCGCGCCGGCGGTATCGCGCGGATGATGCGGCGTTTTTCGCGGCGTTGGGCGATGCGGCGCGGCGGGCGGGGGTGGGGCTGCTCGCGGTGAACGATGCGCTGTTTCATGTGCCGGAGCGGCGAGACTTGCAGGATGTGATGCGCTGCATCCGGTTCGGCTGTGCGATCGGGGAGGCGGGGATGCGGCTGGAGCCGCATGGCGAGCGGTATCTGAAGCCGCCCGGGGAGATGCGGCGGTTGTTCCGGGGGTATGAGGCGGCGATTGCGGCGCAGGCGGAATTGCTCGCGGTGGTGGGGTTCAGCCTCGATGAGTTGCGCTACGAATATCCCGATGAGCCGGTGCCGCCCGGGGTGACGCCGGATGAGCATCTGGCGGCGCTGGCGCGGGCGGGGGCGGCGTGGCGTTATCCCGAGGGCGTGCCGCCGGCGATCGGGCGGACCATCGAGCGGGAACTCGGGCTGATCGCGCGGCTCGATTATGCGCGGTATTTTCTGACCGTGCACGATATCGTGCGGTTTGCCCGCAGCCAGGGGATTTTGTGCCAGGGGCGGGGGTCGGCGGCGAATTCGGCGGTGTGTTTCGCGCTCGGGATCACCGCGGTCGATCCCGCCGAGATCGATCTGCTGTTCGAGCGCTTCGTTTCGGCGGAACGGCGCGAGCCGCCGGATATCGATGTCGATTTCGAGCATGAGCGGCGCGAGGAGGTGATTCAGTATATATACAGGCGCTACGGGCGCGACCGGGCGGCGATTGCGGCGACGGTGATCCATTTCCGGCCGCGCAGCGCGATCCGCGAGGTGGGCAAGGTGCTCGGGCTTTCGGAAGGGATGACGGCGGCGCTGGCGGCGCAGAGCTGGAATCCGGGGGATGAGCTGTGGCCGGACGAGCGGGTGGTGGAGGCCGGGCTCGATCCGGGCGATCCGGTGCTGCGTCATGCGGTGCGGCTCGCGCGCGAATTGGTCGGGTTGCCGCGGCATCTGTCGCAGCATGTCGGCGGGTTCGTGCTGACCCGGGCGCGGCTGGACGAGACCGTGCCGATCGGGCCGGCTGCGATGCCGGGGCGCAGTTTCATCGAATGGGACAAGGACGATATCGACGCGCTGGGGATGATGAAGGTCGATGTGCTGGCGCTCGGCATGCTCACCTGTATTCGCAAATGTTTCGCGATGTTGGGGATTGGCGGGCTGGCCGAGGTGCCGCGCGAGGACCCTGTGGTTTACGACATGCTGTGCCGGGGCGATTCGCTCGGGGTGTTTCAGGTCGAGAGCCGGGCGCAGATGAACATGCTGCCGCGGTTGAAGCCCCGGACATTCTACGATCTGGTGATCGAGGTGGCGATCGTGCGGCCCGGGCCGATTCAGGGCGACATGGTCCATCCCTATTTGCGGCGGCGGCAGGGGCTGGAAGTGCCCGATTTTCCGGAACCCGATGGCGCGCACGGGCCGCCCGACGAATTGCGGCGGGTGCTGGGGCGGACCCTCGGCGTGCCGCTGTTCCAGGAGCAGGCGATGCGGATTGCGATCGAGGCGGCGCGGTTCACCGCCGAGGAGGCCAATGCGCTGCGCCGCGCGATGGCGACGTTCCGCAATGTCGGCACGATCCATAAATTCCATGCCCAGATGGTCGAGGGCATGGTGGCGCGGGGGTATGAGCGGGATTTCGCCGAGCGGTGCTTCAAGCAGATCGAAGGCTTCGGGACGTATGGGTTTCCCGAGAGCCATGCGGCGAGTTTCGCGCATCTGGTTTATGTCTCGGCGTGGCTGAAGTGCCATCATCCGGTGGAATTCGCGGCGGCATTGCTCAATTCGCAGCCGATGGGGTTTTATGCGCCGGCGCAGATCGTGCGCGATGTCCGCGACCATGGGGTTGCGGTGCGGGCGGCGGATGTCAATGCGAGCGGGTGGGATTGCGCGATCGAAGCCGGGGCGCTGCGGTTGGGGTTGCGGGTGATCGAGGGGTTTCGGGCCGAGTGGGCGGAACGGATCGTGGCCGGGCCTGGGTATGCGACGATCGATGATCTGGCGCATCTGCCGCGACCGGCGCTCGACCTGCTGGCCGATGCCGGGGCGTTGCGCAGCCTGGGGCTCGATCGCCGGGCGGCGCTCTGGCGGGTGGGGACGATGCCGGCCGGAGATCTGCCGTTGTTTGCCGGGGCGGGGCCGAGGGCGGCGGTGCCCGCGCTGCCGGCGATGAGCGCGGGCGAGCATGTGACGGCGGATTACCGGCTCACCGGGCTTTCGCTGCGGGCGCATCCGCTCGCCTTGCTGCGCGGGGCGCCGGCGCTCGCCGGGGCGCGGGGCTGTGCGGCGGCGCGGGAGGCGCGGGATGGGGCGCGGATCGTGGTCGCGGGGGTCGTTGTGGTGCGCCAGCGGCCGGGGAGTGCGAAGGGCACCGTGTTCATCACGATCGAGGATGAGACCGGGATTGCCAATCTGGTGATCTGGCCGTCGCTGGTGGAGGGGCTGCGGGGCGTGATTATCGGGGCGGTTCTGGTCCGGGTCGAGGGGCGGGTGCAGCGGAGTGCCGAGGGGGTTGTTCATGTCGTGGTCGAGGGATTGAGCGATCTGTCGTTTCTGATCGGCACGCTCGATGTGGCGCGTGCGCCGGCCGATGAGATGCCGCCGCCACCGCGCATGGGGCATCCGCGGCATGAACGGATCATGCGCAAGAGCCGTGATTTTCATTGAGGCGGTGAGCGAACGTAATGGTCTGTTAACTATTCAGGGTCATACTCCGGTCAGAACGAGAGGATGAGTTATGGCCAAGACCCCGACTGCCCCGCGCCCGAGTCAGAGCGATGCCGCGCCCGCGAGCGACGATGCGGCGACGGTTCCCGCGAAGACGCGATCGAAGCTGCTGCTGTTCGGCGCGCCGGCCGCGCTGCTGCTGGTGCTGGGGGGCGGGCTCTGGTTCAGCGGCGCGCTGTCCGGCCTGGTGGGCGGGCACAAGCCGATTCGTGTGTCAGGGCCGGTCTTCATCAAGGTGCCGGAGATCGTCGCCAATCTGAATGTGACGGATGGGCGGGATTCCTATGCCAAGCTGGAGGCGACGCTGGAATTGGCGAACTCGGCCTCCGCTGCCGAGGTCAGGCACGATATGCCGCGCATCATCGATGTGTTCCAGACCTATCTGCGGGCGATGCATCCCAGCGAGTTGCAGGGGGCTTCCGGCACCTACCGGCTGCGCGAGGCGTTGATCAACCGGGTGCGGATTGCGGCGGCACCGAACGTGATCCGCAATGTGCTGTTCGAGGAACTGATCGTTCAGTGAGACGATTCATGCGAGGGGAAAGGGATTTCCGATGATCCACACATATCGTGACATTGCCGGGTGGATTTTCCAGATCGGCCTGTTCGGCATCCTGCTGGCCACTCTGGTGTATGCCCGCCGGCTCGAGGCCATGCTGCAACGCATCAGGCGCGATGAAGGGGGGTTTCAGGCCGCCCTGCCGCAGATGGATGCGGCCATTTCGGCGGCGAATGCGGCTGCCGAGCGCCTGATGGCCGATGCGGGCCGGGCGGATGCGGGGTTGCGGCAGTCTTGCGACGCGGCGGACGCGATGATCCGCCGGCTCGATGATCTGTTGAGGCAGGCGGCGGGGGCCGCGTCGGTCGGGGACGTGGCTGTACCGGTCGTGGATGGCGAGGTGAAGCCCGCCCGTGCGGCGCCGGTCCGGCCGCCGATGCGCTCGTTGACGCCGCGTCGTTCGGCAAAACCGCAAAGCCGGATCGAACGCGATCTGGCGCGGATGCTGAGCGATGCGTCCTGAATCCGGGGGGGGGCGTGAGCGCCTGAGGGGGCGGCGCGCGAACGGATTGCGGGCCTATCTGCCGATCCGGCTGTTGCCGTTGCTCATCGTCGGGCTGGTTTGTGCGATCATGGTGAAATCGGTCGGGCTTATCGAGGCGGCGTTCGCGCAGTCGAGCGGGCCCGGCACCACCGGATCGACCGGCGCGCCGGCCAGGCCTTACCATCCTGTGGCCAACTGGACCGATCGGCCACCGCCGCCGCCACTGTGCAAGCCCGATCCGTTCAGCGAGGCCGGAGAGACGAAAATTCTGCTCGCTTTGAAGCAGCGGGCCGGTCTGCTCGATCAGCGTGCCGCCGCGCTGGCCCGCGAACGCGAGGAACTCGATGCGACCCGTGTTGCGCTCACCCGTCAGCTGGCGGCTCTCAAACCGGTGGCGGCACGGCTGGAGGCGCTGAAGGCACGGCATCAGGCACGCGACGATGCGAAATGGGCGGCCCTG
>JAQTXO010000133.1 GCA_028688765.1 Acidiphilium sp.
ATCGGTCGCCACCGCAAACTTCGGGGACGCCGCGGGATCGCGCGCTTCGCAACCGCCGAGGCGCCCGCCCTATCGCAATGGACGGAAGAACGCCCGGATCAGAGCGCGCCTTCTCGCGCGGCCTGCCAGGTTGTCGCCACTTCAGGCCTGAAGCCCAAGCTGAGCGCCAGCGAGCCGTCCAGAACGCCGGACCAGGGATGGGTAAGCGGCGTGACCGCAGGGTCCATGGGCTTGCCGGCCATCGCGCTCAGTTCAAAGATCGTCATCGGCGCATCATCCACCGTGTTCACGATGCGGCCGTCGAGGTCGCCGGCGAGACCCATCTTGGCGAAAATTGCAATGTCGCGGTGGTGAATCATGCTCAGGCGGTTGGCCGGGTGGAGCTTCAGCACCTGCGCGATATGCGGGATCTGCCCGATATGTCCATCCGCATCGCCATAAACAAAACCAAAGCGCAATATCGACCAGTTCAGGCCGCTCTCTTGCAGCAGTTTCTCGGCGGCCACCTTGCTGGCGGGATAGTCGCGTTCCGGAGCGACCGGATCGCTTTCCAGTGCGGGTCTGGGGCTGTTCTCGTCGTAGACGAGGCCGGTGCTCGCCATGATGAATCGCGCCTCGGGGGCATGCTTCCTGGCAGCCGCGATCAGATTGCGGGTGCCGTCCACATTGACCTTCCAGATCTGGCCGGTCTCCGCTGTACGCAGGACCGCGGCAAGATGAATGATCGCTTCGACGCCCTTTACGGCCTCGACGAGAGAGGCAGGATCGAGGATATCGCCCTCCCCCGCCGTGACGCCCGAAGGCACGGTCTTGCCCCCACGCACCAGCGCACGGCAGTCGATGCGGGCTTCCACGAGGCGAGGCAGCAAGCGGGCGCCGACGAGGCCGCTGCCACCGGTCACAAGAATGGTCATGACTTCTTTCCTTTATTGAGAAGACTGTTCAACCGCTCGGTGCCGATGCTGAGGACACGCGTGACAGTCGCCAGATCGTCTTCGGCGATTCCTTCGAAGGCGGTTGTCAGGATAAGGTCGATCGGATCGGGGAGCCTGGTCCACAGCGCCAGGCCGGCTGGCGTGACCGAGAGCAGCTTCTGTCGTTGGTCGGCCGGATCGGTTGCCTGTTCGACAAACCCCTTGCGTACAAGAGCCGAGACAATTCCGCTCAGCGTCGCTTTCTCAACCTGCAGCAGACCCAGGAGATTGCGTTGGGCAAGCGGCCCTTCATGAACGAGATGCCAAAGCACATACCACTGCGTCGATCCGAGATCGTAAGGCCGCAGCGTCAAATCGATGACTGAGCGGGCCGCCAAATGATACTTCTTGGCCCAGGCTCCGGCGGATCGGTGATGGTCGGCTTGCAAAGAGCGCCCTTTTAGTTTGCTACCATACCAATATGGTTAGGTAGCAGACCATGTAAAGAGGCTCGCCGTCTGTTATCGCCCGCAATCGGGAGCGCGCAGCCCGGGCCACAGCGCCGCCGGACTGTTGCTTAGCGACCCGGGGAATTTTCGGATCGCGGCGCTGCGCGGCAAACTCAGGGATGGCTGTCATTCGGCGAACCAGAGCAACAGGGCGCCCGCCATCTCGCGCGCGCCGAGGGCGAAGACCTCGTCCGACAGTTCACCGGCGGTCCAGAACGACAGCACCCCGCGAAAGGCGAAGGCCAGCTGATCCGGGAGGCGCCTGAGTGCCTGCGCGCGCCGAGCCGCGGCCAGTCCCTCGCCCTCTCCCAGCGCGGAAGCCCATAGAGCCGTCGAGTGGATCAGCACCTGGCCGGGAGGCGCACCCTCGGCGCCGAGCCAACCCAGCACGGCGCGGTTCACCACCGGCTCCTCCAGCATGACCGCAACCGCGATGTCGACGGCCAAGAATACGCGGTCGGCGGCGTTGGGAAGCGCTGGCGCGGCGGCGAGGCGTTGCATCATCGTGTCGATCCGACGCGCCGAGAGGGCATGCATGATTGCTGCCTTGCTGCCGAACTGATTGAACGGCGTGGCGAAGCTGACGCTCGCGCCGGACGCGAGGTCGCGCATCGAAAAATCCGCCTTGCCATCTCGCAGCAGCCGTTCCGCCGCGTCGATGACGCGCTGGCGGACCGGCTCACCGCGCTTGCCGGCGGTTATCGAGATTTTGTCCCGTGGCATGGCCGTTTCTATATCATGATATAGTTCATCTGCAATACGGAGTTGTCACATGGCGACGATCGCCTCCAAGACTATTATCATCACCGGTGTCAGTTCGGGCCTGGGACGTGCGTTCGCCGCCGCCTTGGCAGCGCGCGCATCCACTCGTCCTTGACGTCACCGACTTTGCGGCGATACCCGCTACCGTCTCCCAAGCAGAAAGTCTGGCCGGTCCGATAGACGTCCTGGTGAACAACGCCAGCTACGGACACGAGGGCGTGCTGGAAGAATCCTCGGCGGAGGATCTCCAGCGCCAGTTCGCCGCCAATGTATATGGCCCTGTGGCGATGATGCAGGCGGTGCCGCCCGGCACGCGCGAGCGGCGATCCGGCCACATCATCAACGTGACCTTCGGCTCTTGGCTGCGTACCATCCGGCCCGGCATCCCGCCCTCAGAGCTGGTCGTGGCCAATGCCCTGCGCCACAGCATGCCGGATTTTCTCCTGAATTCCGCCTCAGGCAACAGTTTCGCGAAATTCGTCATCGAACGACAGGACACTGATAAAATGGAGGCATTCCGGATAGCCTCTTGAGCCGGAGTCAGCCGGAGTCCCGGCAGAACTCTGGACTCACGAGGTTTTGCAGCGGCCTGCTAAAAAGAAAACAGGCCCCTTACCCCTGCCCTAAAAATAGCGGCGCGGCGGCGCGCATACGGTTGGCCAGCGCTTCTGCCACGGCGCGGATGCGCGGCACGTTCCGCGTATCCTCGTGCTGCACCAGCCAGATTTCGCGGGCCGGTAAGGGCGGCGCATCCAGCCGCACAAGATCCGTATCCACCGCGACATGATGCCCTAACACCACCACGCCCAGCCCAGCCAGCGCCGCGGCAAGTTGGCTGGCTCGGCTATCGGTACGCAATGCCACCTCTGCTCTGGGTGCCATGGCGGCCAGAGCATCTATTTCAGGGTAAGAACCACTTTCGTCACGGGCGAGAATCAGCCGGTGCCCCACCCCATCGCCCCCCGGCAAAGGCTGTGCAGCCCGCTCGGCAAGATACGCCGCACTTGCATAAATCCCGAAGGACACCTCTCCAATCCGCCGCCCGAGCAGTAATTGCCCCTTCGGCCGCGCCAGACGGATAGCCAAATCCGCCTCCCGCGCTGCCAAAGATAAAGTGCGGTCATCGGTAATCAGCTCAACCAGGATACCCGGATACCGCCGGGCGAGATCCGCAAGGGCCTGCATCAACATCCCCGACGCGAAATCGCTCACCGTCGTCAGCCGTACAATGCCTTCAAGGCGCGCATCCCGCCCGCTCACGGCGCGCTCCGCCGCTTGCGCCGCATCTTCCATCCGCTCCACCTCGGTGCGGGCAGCCTCCCCTGCGGACGTTAACCGAAAGCCATGCGGCGTACGCTCCAGCAGGCGCACCCCCGCCTTAGCCTCGAGCGCCGCCAGCCGTCGCCCCATAGTAGATTGCTGTACCCCCAGCCGCCGCGCAGCCGCTGAAAGCGTGCCTTCACGTGCAATGGCCAGAAAACTTCGTAAATCATCCCAATCCATCCCAACCTCCATGCAAAAACGCATAACCATAAGTCGGTTTTCAGGAATTAACCAAGCCTCTTTGCATGGCTATCTGGACGCTAAAGGAGATCCACTTATGACATCAAACATCGATACCAAAACTGCTGGATACGGCGCCCTGCTGCTCCGTCTCTCGATGGGTATATTGTTCCTGGCCCATGACGGGATGAAATTCTTTGTATTCACCCCGATTGGCACAGAGCATTTCTTCGCCAGTCTTGGCCTGCCGGGCTGGTTTGGGATTTTCGTCATGCTCTGGGAGCTTGCCGCCGCTATCGCCCTGATCCTTGGCATCTGGCCTCGCTTGGCCGCGCTGCTGATCGCCCCGGATCTGATCGGCGCAATTGTGATGGTGCATTTCCATAACGGCTTCTTCTTCACGGCGAAGGGCGGTGGATGGGAATATCCGGCGTTCTGGACGATTGCGCTGATCGCACTCGCGCTGATTGGCGACGGCCCCTACACCTTGCTGCCGACCCCAGGCAGGAAAGCCACATGAAGCTTCCCAGCCTGTTCGTCAGCCATGGTTCCCCCATGCTGGCTCTCACGGACACGCCGGCGAGGAGGTTCCTCACCGGCTTGTCCACCCTCCTGCCCAGGCCACGCGCCATCCTTGTGGTTTCCGCGCATTGGGAAACAACAGCGCGATGGTGAATAAAGTCGCCCGGAACCAAACGATCCATGATTTCTTCGGCTTTCCGCGCGCGCTCTATGAGCTTCATTACCCCGCGCCCGGCCATGCCGCGCTGGCGGAACGCATTGCCGCCCTGCTCGGGCAGGCCGGCTTTGCTACAGGTCTGGAGACAACGCGCGGTCTTGACCACGGTGCCTGGGTTCCGTTGCTGCTGGCCTGGCCGGAGGCAGACATCCCCACGCTTCAGCTTTCCGTGCAGACAAGTCGCGGCCCGGACCATGCTTACCAGATTGGCCGTGCCTTGGCACCGTTACGCGATGAGGGGGTGCTCATTCTGGGCTCCGGCAGCTTCACGCACGATCTCAGACGCTTCCGTGGACAGCCGGTAAACGCCCCAGAAAGCGCCGACGTCACCGCTTTCAGCGACTGGATGGACACCGCAATCGTTCATAACGACACACCCTCTTTGCTGAATTACCGCAAACTCGCCCCTTATGCTCCTGACGAGCACCCGACCGAAGAGCATTTGCTGCCGCTCTTCACCGCTCTGGGCGCAAGCGATGGACCGGCGCAAAGGCTGCACAGATCAATCGAACATTCAATTTTGAGAATGGATGCTTACAATTTCGGGACCATGCACACCCCGCTGACCAACTAAATGAACGAGGAAGGCGTGAACCGCGCCGGGTTTGCTGGAGGCTCCAACTCTTGAGAGGATAGAGGCTATGGAGAAGCGGACGACATCGACGAAAAGTCCGGCAGAAGTTCGTCGCTGGAACTGACGCTGACGATGATGGGATCGAAGGTTTCCGCCTGCGCGAGCGCGACATCGCCTTGCCTGGCAAGCTCCAGGCTGGCGACGAACGTGCTCGACCACGCCGAGCGCTGACGCAACCGGGTCGGAGGTTGAGCCGTCCGCTGATCGGGTCCCGGCAACAGCTGATCGAGGCGTAGCGCCGCTTCGCTGTCGGCCAGCAGTCGCAAGATCCGGTCCCGGGCTTCCGGAATATCATAGAGGTCCAGCGCCGGCAGACGATAGATCGGCCTAGTATCGACGGTGTCGGCGGGATCATCGAACCGCTCCAGACACGCCCAGAGAAAGGCGATCATATCGACCTCCAGGGAACCGCCGATCACGCCGCCGATCGGCTCGGATCGGCCACGGGCAAAAACATCACGTCCCAGCTGCGGCCGCTGCTCCAGCCACGCGCTCAATGCCTGGACCTCCTGCAATGCGACCAGGCGGTCACGCAGATCGGACGCACGTCGTTCGGCCGCCTGTTGCGCCGGCTCATCCCGCGGCAACAGCAGATCGGACCGCAACAGCAGAATCCAGGATGCCATCACCACCCAGTCCGCCTGATGGCCCAGCGGGATTGTCGCCCGCGCCCGGTCCAACCGGTCCGCCAATTGGTCGATCAGGTCAGGTAAACGCAGCGTCGACAGATCGATCTGATGCGCCCGCGCCTGGGCCAGCAGCAGGGTCAGCGATCCGTCGAACCCCTCCAGCGTCAGATGCGGCCAGACCTCGGCAATGGCGATGAGCGCCGGTCGCGGTGAGGTTTCCGCCGTGAAGAACCCATAGCCCAGAACGCCATGACCGGTTTTCTGCCGCCGCCCCGGTCCCACGTCGGGACGCATCATCACCTGCCGCGGCAGATCGTAGATTCCCCAGTGTCGGGACAACCAGGCAAGCGCCGACGGATGATCGTGCCCGAGCGTCAGGATCGTCGGCGGGATCGGGACCAGGACCTAAAGATCGAACGGGCACGCAAGGCTGACCCCGATCCGGTCTCGCGCCCTGGCCTCCCGGGCCTCGACCCGCTCGCGGAACTGACGGGCGAGGATACGGCAGCCCGCAATCGAGAGGCTGCGCGACCCGCCAGCATGGCTCACCGCGCGGATAAAGATATCCTCCTCGATCGCCGCGGCGAAAGGCACAAGCCGATCCTCAATATCCGGGACCGCTGCTCCCGGCCGGGACTCGCCATCGCCCGGCACTTCGACTAACTTCAGGATCGCGCTCATGGAAGACAGGACCCGCCAGCTGCGCCTTTCGATCAAGAGCGCCAATACGGGGGAGGATTTCATGAAAAAATTCGTCAACGCGCCGGAAAACGTGGTGGCCGAGGCACTGGCCGGCATGGCTGCCGCCCATCCCAGTCTCATCCGTGTCCACACCGATCCTGATTTCATCACCCGCGCCGACGCGCCTGTGCGCGGCAAGGTGGCGCTGGTCTCCGGCGGTGGCTCCGGCCACGAGCCGATGCATGGCGGCTTCGTCGGCCGCGGCATGCTCGACGCCGCCTGTCCCGGCGCGGTCTTCACCAGCCCGACGCCGGACCAGATACTCGCCGCCACTAAGGCGGCCGGTGGCGGCGTCGGCGTGCTGCACATCGTCAAGAACTACACCGGCGACGTGCTGAACTTCGAAATGGCCGCCGACCTCGCGAAGGAGGAGGGGCTTGATGTCACCGCCGTCGTGATCGATGACGATGTCGCCGTGCAGGACAGTCTCTACACCGCCGGTCGCCGCGGCGTCGGCGCCACCGTCCTCGCCGAAAAAATCTGTGGCGGCGCCGCCGAAGCCGGTGCCGATCTCGCCAGCGTCGCCGCCATCTGCCACGAGGTGAGCGGTGCCGCCCGCTCGATGGGCGTTGCGATCAGCCCCTGCACCGTGCCGCATGCCGGCAAACCGACCTTCACCCTTGGCGACGGCGAGATGGAATACGGCATC
>JAQTXO010000134.1 GCA_028688765.1 Acidiphilium sp.
ATATCTCCGCCGGGGCCGGGATGGAGATCCCCCTCGGGCCGGAGACCTTGACCCTCGGGGCGGCGCGGGTGGCGACGCAGGATTCGGCACTCGGTCTGACGCAGAGCGGCGGCAGCGCGCCCTTCGGCGTGGTGGTCGATGCGGTGCGGCTGGCGGTCCGCCGCCCGGTGGGGGCATTCGATGTGACGGCGCGGATGGCCGCGACGCAGGCGGGGCTGAGCGTGATCGGCGGGGCGGTGCCGCCGGGGTTTCGCGCACGCACCTCGTTGACGACCGGTGCCACGATCGAGACCGCCGATGATGCGGTGCTGCGCTGGCTGGTGACCGGGCATGTCGATGTGGTGCGCTATCGCGATGCGGTGGCGGGCGCGGGATTTGCCGATGGCGATGATCTGGCGCTGATCGCCGGGGTCGAGACCGAACCGGCTGCGGTAACGCGGGTGCGGCTGCTCGCGGGCGTGGTGCGTCAGGCATTCGCTGCCGGAACCGTGCGGGATGTGACGAGTCCGGTGGTATCGGCGGGTTTGGGCTGGACGCCGGATGGTCTGGTTTCGCTCGAACTCGACGTGACGCGCGATGCCGGGCTGGCCACCACGCTCGGGACGCCGGGAACGGCGGTAAATACCGCCCGGCTCGCGATTGCCGAGGCTTATGCGCGCAATCTGCTGTTCACCTTCGACCTCGCTGCGCGCAGCGGTGTGGTGGCAAACCGGACGGCGACGGAGATCGACGCGACCGCGGCGGCGCACCTTCAACTCTCGCGCAGCCTGACGATCGCGCCGTCGCTGCTGGTGGCGCGTCGGCACGATCTGCCGGGGTCGGCGCCGCGCGAGGCGCGGGTGATGCTGCAGCTGATCTGGTCGCGGTAGGCTTCCGGCGGCGATGATCGTGCGGTCGTCGCCTTGCCGATCATCGGTATCTGCGTGATAAAATAACGCGACGACCAAAACGGGGGAACGGCATGAGCGGGTTGCGCTCGGCGATCGATCGGCGTTCGGCGGATTTCACGGAAAATCGGACGGCGATGCGGGGGTTGGTCGAACGATTGCGCGCCGATGTCGCGATGATCAGCACGGGTGGCGGCGAAGCAGCGCGGGCGCGGCATGTCGGCCGGGGCAAGCTGCTGCCGCGCGACCGGGTGCGGCTGCTGCTCGATCCGGCTTCGCCGTTTCTGGAGTTTTCGCAATTCGCCGGGTACGGCATGTATGACGAGGACGTGCCTGCCGGCGGCATCATTACCGGGATCGGCCGGGTCAGCGGACGGGAATGCGTGATCGTCGCCAATGACGCGACGGTGAAGGGCGGGACGTATTTTCCGGTCACGGTCAAGAAGCATCTTCGGGCGCAGGCGATTGCGGCGCAGAACCGGCTGCCGTGCATTTATCTCGTCGATTCCGGCGGGGCCAATCTGCCTCGTCAGGACGAGGTGTTTCCCGATCGCGAGCATTTTGGCCGGATTTTCTATAATCAGGCGCAGATGTCGGCGGCTGGAATTCCGCAGATCGCGGTGGTGATGGGCTCCTGCACGGCAGGGGGCGCCTACGTGCCGGCAATGGCCGATGAAAGCATCATCGTGCGGGATCAGGGCACGATTTTTCTCGGGGGACCGCCGCTGGTCAAGGCCGCGACCGGCGAAATCGTGACGGCGGAGGATCTCGGAGGGGCGGATGTGCATACCCGGCTCTCGGGTGTCGCGGATCACTTTGCCGAGAGCGACGCCCATGCGCTCGGGATTGCGCGGCGGATCGTGAAAGGGCTGAACGTGGGGACGGTTGCGGCGGGTGAGACGCGCCCGCCGCGTGCGGCCCTGGGCGAGCCCGAGGATATCTATGGCGTGGTGCCCGCTGATCCGCGCGCGCAATACGATGTGCGCGAGGTGATCCGGCTGATCGTCGATGCCGGGGAATTCGACGAGTTCAAGCAGCGTTATGGCACCACGCTGGTGACCGGTTTCGCCCATGTCTGGGGCTATCCGGTCGGGATCGTCGCCAATAACGGGGTGCTGTTTTCGGAATCGGCGCTCAAGGGGGCGCATTTCATCGAATTATGCGCGCAGCGCGGGATTCCGCTGGTGTTTTTGCAGAACATCACGGGTTTCATGGTCGGGCGGAAATACGAGGCGGGTGGGATTGCCAAGGACGGCGCGAAACTGGTGACGGCGGTTGCGACCGCCGCGGTGCCGAAATTCACCGTGATCATCGGCGGTTCTTTCGGCGCGGGGAATTACGGCATGTGCGGACGGGCCTATGATCCGCATTTCCTGTGGATGTGGCCGAATGCGCGGATTTCGGTGATGGGCGGCTTTCAGGCGGCTTCGGTGCTCGCGCAGGTCCGGCGCGACAATATCGAGGCGAAAGGGGGGGCCTGGAGCGCGGAAGACGAGGCGGCATTCAAGGCGCCGATCGCGGCGCAGTACGAGACCCAGGGACATCCCTATTACGCGAGTGCCAGACTATGGGATGATGGGATCATCGATCCCGCCGATACCCGCATGGTGCTGGGTCTCGGGCTTTCGGCAAGCCGGAATGCCGAGGCGCGGCCGACGCGGTTCGGCCTGTTCAGGATGTGACGCTCATGAATGGTCCCGTGGAACTGACGATCGATGGTGCCGGTATCGCAACCGTGATGCTCGACCGGCCGGAAATTCACAATGCGTTCGACGATACCATGATCGGTGCGTTGAACGAGGTGTTCGCCCGCATCGCGGCGGACCGCTCGATCCGGATGATGTGTCTGGAAGGGCGGGGGCGGAGTTTTTCCGCTGGTGCGGATCTGAACTGGATGCGCCGGAGTTCCGACTACTCGCCAGCGGAAAATCTCGCCGATGCCGAGGATCTGGCGCGGCTGATGGCGGCGCTCGACCGGTTGGAGATTCCGACCATCGCGCTGGTGCAGGGGGCGGCGTTCGGTGGCGGGGTCGGGCTCGTCGCGTGCTGCGACATCGCGATCGCGGCGGAGGGCGCGCGGTTCGGTTTTTCCGAGGTGCGGTTGGGGCTGATCCCGGCGGTGATCAGCCCCTACGTGGTCCGGGCGATCGGGGCGCGGCAGGCACGGCGGTATTTTCAGACGGGCGAGGTGATCGATGCCGCGACGGCGTTGCGGCTCGGTCTGGTGCATGAGGTCGTGCCATCGGGCGCGGTGGCGGCCACACGGGCGCGGATCATCGATGCGCTGCGACAGGGTGGACCCTCGGCGATGCGGGCGGCGAAAACTCTGGTGGCCGATGTTGCCAACCGACCGATCGAGACCGGCCTGATGAGTGCCACCGCGCAGTTGATTTCAGCGCATCGTGCATCGCCCGAGGGGCGCGAAGGGCTGGCGGCATTTCTGGAAAAACGCGCGCCGTCCTGGCGGATCGATTGAACGAGGCATGATGTTCGACTCTGTCTTGATCGCCAATCGCGGCGAGATCGCCTGCCGGATCATCCGCACCGCGCGGCGGATGGGACTGCGCAGCATCGCGGTGTTCTCCGGGGCGGATCGCGATGCCGCCCATGTTGCGCTCGCCGATCGGGCGGTGGCGATCGGGCCGGCACCTGCGGCGGAGAGTTATCTGGCGATCGATCGCATCATCGCGGCGGCGCGGGCGAGCGGGGCTTCGGCGGTGCATCCCGGCTATGGGTTTCTCAGCGAGAATGCGGCCTTTGCCGAAGCCTGTGCGGCTGCCGGGTTGATCTTCATCGGGCCGCCCGCCGCCGCGATTCGCGCGATGGGCTCGAAATCGGCGGCGAAGGCGCTGATGGCCCGTGCCGGTGTGCCGCTGGTGCCGGGGTATCACGGCGATGATCAGGACCCGGTGCGCCTCGAAGCCGAGGCTGCGGTGATCGGCTATCCGGTGCTGATCAAGGCCTCGGCGGGCGGCGGCGGCAAAGGGATGCGGATCGTGACGGCGCCGGCGGATTTCGCGGCTTCCCTTGCGCTGGCCAAGGGCGAGGCGCGCGCGGCGTTCGGTGACGATCATGTGCTGATCGAAAAATACCTCACCCGGCCACGGCATATCGAAATCCAGGTCTTCGCCGACCGGTTCGGCAATGTGGTCTCGCTGTTCGAGCGGGATTGTTCGATCCAGCGCCGCCATCAGAAGATCATCGAGGAAGCGCCCGCGCCGCTGATGAGCGAGGCACAGCGCCTGACGATGGGCGAGGCGGCGTGTGCGGCGGCGCGGGCGATCGATTACGTCGGGGCGGGAACGGTGGAGTTCATAGCCGAGGGTGGCGCGTTTCATTTCATGGAAATGAATACGCGCCTGCAGGTCGAGCATCCGGTCACCGAGATGATCACCGGGCTTGATCTCGTGGAATGGCAGTTCCGGCTGGCGGCGGGCGAGGCGCTGCCGCTGACCCAGAACGAGATCGAGCGGGCGGGTCACGCGATCGAGGTGCGGATTTACGCTGAGGACCCGGCGCGGGACTTCGCGCCATCCACCGGCACGCTGCATCATCTGCGCCTGCCGGAGCCGTCCCGCCATATCCGCATCGATTCCGGTGTGCGGCAGGGTGATGCGGTTTCGGTGCATTACGACCCGATGGTCGCCAAGTTGATCGCCTGGGATACCGACCGCGACGGGGCGATCCGGCATCTGGCGCAGGCATTGGCCGGGTTCGAGATCGAGGGGGTGCGGAACAATATCGGGCTGTTGCGGCGGATCGTCGCGGAAGCCGATTTCGCCGCCGCCGATCTCGATACCGGGTTCATTGCGCGCCACGAGGCGACACTGATGGCAGCGGCGCCCCAGGCATCGGTTGCGGTGTATGCTGCGGCGATCGATCGCTGGCTGCGTGATCTACCGGTGTCAGGCGATCCGGCATCGCCATGGAATGTGCGCACTGCCTGGCGTCTCAACGGTGAGGCGTTTCAGGACGTGATGGTGGAGGCTGACGGGGCGGCGTGTTCGGTGCGGGTTTATCCCCGGTCCGAATGCGCGTTCGGGTTCGATCTGGAGGGGCACATTCATCAGGCGAACGTCACGGCGGTGGCGCCTGATCGGGTGCGCGTGATGGTGGGCGGCGAGGTCGTGACGGTCACGGTGTTGCGGCGCGAGGACCTGATCGTGGTGTTCGCGCACGGGCATCGTCATGCGGTGCGGGTGATCGATCCGTTCGCAGCGCGGGGCGAGACTGCCGCAGGGGGTGGACGTGTCGTGACGACGATGCCGGGGCGGGTGATGGCGATCGGGGTCGCGCCCGGCGATATCGTGGCGGCCGGCGATCTGCTGGTGACGATCGAGGCGATGAAGGTGCAGTTCCGCATGACGGCGCCGGGGGGCGGCGTGGTCAGGCAGGTGTTGTGTTCCGTGGGTGAACTCGTCGAGGATGGCGCGGAACTCGTGACGATCGAGGCGGGTGACGGGTAGCGACGGGGACTGTTCGGACAGGAGAGTGTGATGAATGATCCGATTGCGTTTCTTGCGGCCCATGCCGGGCGCTATGAGGGGGCTGGGATCAGCCATGACGGCCGGGGTTTCGTCGGGGTCTTGATCATCGAGCCGCCGCTCAACCCATCGACGCTGAGCTATCGCTTCATCGCGACCGCAGGCGACGGAGAAACACTACATACCGAGATCGCCAGTATTGGCCGGAGCCGGACGGGCGCGATCGAGATTGTGCATGTCAGCAACAATATTCCCGGTCTGCAGCATTTCCGGCTCGGGGATTCCGGTGATGGGGAAATGGTCCTGATCCACGGTGATCTCGCTGATCCGCAGGCATTTCGGGAAATCGTCCGGCTGTTGTTTTCGAGTGAAACCACCGGACGGCTGAGCTATGAGTGGGCGATGCCGGGCGAGGCGATGGCGCCGCGAAGCCGGGTCGATCTGACGAGGACTTCCATATGACCCAACGCATCTTTCCGACCCTGCGGATCACTGATGAAGCCCGGACGCGACAGTTCTACCTCGATGGACTCGGCTTCGCGCTGGACTGGGAACATCGATTCGGTCCCGACTATCCGGTGTTCATGCAGGTGTCGAAGGAAGGTCTCGCCACCCGACTTTCGGAATAAGCCGTACCCCTCGTCAGCGGCTGACCTTGATCTGGTGCATCTGGGTGAGGCCGAGTTCCGGGATGATGCCAAGGAGCGGGATGTCGGTTTCGGCTTCGAGGACGCGTCCGAACAGGGCGCCCTTGCGGAAGAAGTTTCCGAGGATGACGATGAGAACGGCGCCGAACAGCGCGAGGATCACGGCGGCCAGCATGATCAGCTTGCGCAACGGTGCGGGGTTGAGAGGCACGACCGGCGGTGAGAGGACGCGGACATTGGCACGTTTTTCGGCATCGACCTGTTCGACGAGCTGGCGTTCGCTGAGGGTTTTGGCGGCATTGGCGTAGTTGGCGGCGGCGAGATCCTTCTGGCGTTCGAGATTGCCGAGCTTGGCCTTGAGTGCATCGAGCCTCGTCAGTTGGGTTCCGATATGGGCAAGGCCCGCGCTGTCCTGTTGGGCGCGAGTGCGGGCGGCGGCCAGGGATGCCGTATCCTGCATCAGATCGAGGTCGATCTGGCCGAAGACCGGGTTCTGGCCGCTTTCCAGACTGGATGGCGCGCCATTGGCGGTGGCGTGGGCGAGCAGGGCGGTTTCGGTGGCGATCTGGGCGCGGAGGTCTTGTGCTTCCGGGCTGCTGGGGCGGTAGTTGGACAGCATGGTAGCAAGTTTGGTCCGCAGCGCATCGAGGCTCGAACGCAGGGCCATGGTGCGTTCATCGATATTGGTGCTCTGCCGGAGCGGGATCGAGCGGGGCACCGAGGCATGGGCCCGGCGCAACGCGGCAAGGCTGGTGGAGAGCTGCGCGACCTTCGAACGGGTTGCCATCAGGTCCTGTTCCATCCCGCCCTGCTGGCTGAGCAGGATGGATTCGCGGGTCTGGAACTGGGTCACGTTGTGGGCGGCCTGGAATGCGGTGAGATTGTCTTCGGCGGTCGCGAGCGCGCGGCGCTGGACGGCGACGGCGGCGGCGACGGCGCGGGACTGACGATCCGTGAAGATCGCGCGGCGGCGTTCGAGATAGAGTTTCTGAAGGGTTGCGACGACCTGACGCGCGACCTCGGGGCTGGGGTTGCCGAAGCGG
>JAQTXO010000135.1 GCA_028688765.1 Acidiphilium sp.
ATATCTGCCATTCACCGGAAATTTTGGCGCGTCTGGGGGTGGCGTCGTTGACCTCGAACGCAAATCCGGTGGTATCAATGGCCGCTTCACCCACAAGACAACCATCGCCGGCATCCCGGTTACCACGGTTGCCGGAGGGGACTTTGGTTATGAAGACCAACACCGCAAGGGCTACGTCAATAATTACGGCACGATGGGAGCGCTCCGGCGCAACGAGCAGGATGTCGCCCGCAGTATCGCCGAATACGCCCAGATCGACGCCAATGTGAGTCCGCGCATCATATTTGACGCAGGGATACGCCACAGCCAGGAATATTTCAGCGTCCAGGATCTATACGTGACACCCCAACTGACCAACGACACTGGATCGATCACTTACTCCCACACCAGCCTCGTTGCCGGCGCCACCTATCACCTCACCCCAACAACCAATCTGTTCGCCGATTACGGTGAGGGTTTTGAGACTCCAACCCTCGATCAGCTCGCTTATCTACCAAACGGCGAAGCTGGGTTCAATTCTGCGTTGGTCCCAACGACTAGCCAGAATTTCGAAGCTGGCATCAAGTCCCTGATCGGTGGGCGAACCTATCTCAAAATTGCGGCGTTCCACATTCACACCAGCAACCAGATTGTGGTTTCCTCCTCGAATGATGGTCGCACGGCCTATGCCAATGAGGGCGACACCGCACGCAATGGCGTCGATGCGAGTATCGACAGTTTCCTCCCCAACCACATCGAACTCTATGGCGCCTACACGCTGCTCAAAGCACTTTTCAAGAACAGCCCGGTTGCCGGCAAAATGCTTCCCGGCGTACCGGCGCAGCGGGTCTATGGCGAAATCAACTGGCATAACCCAGCCACCGGCTTCTACACCTCGGTTAACGGCCAGTGGCAGACCCGGATGTTTGTCGATAACCAAAATTCTGCCTACGCGGCCGGTTATTTCACCGCCGGGATCGCGGGCGGCTTCCGGGAGCATTTCGCCAAATTTGCGTTCGACGAGTTTGCGCGGATCAACAATATCTTTAACCGTACCTATGTCGGCGCGTTAGTGATCGATGCGAACAACGGCGAATATTACGAACCCTCACCAGGCCGGAACTTCATCATCGGCGCAACCGGCAAGGTTCGCTTCTGAGAGGCGTTGGTGTATGAATATATCGGAGGTTGTATTCGTCTAACTGTGTCAGTTTCCCTTAAACTGACACCCGATCAGATCGAATTCCCTCGAAGGAGACCTGGTACCATCGATATTGTAGGGACTACGCTTGATGCAGATTATGGCGCTCTTCGTGGCCGCTTGTCCAGAAATTGTGCGATGCCATCCCGTGCGGCAGGGTCGGTCATGTTGAAGGCCATCGCTTCGCCCGCCACCTGATAGGCGGCCTCGGTGCCCAATTCCACCTGCCGGTAGAACTGTCTCTTGCCGATTTCGAGCGCCACCTTCGGTTTTTCCAGAATCCGCGCCACTAGTGTGTCGACCGCTGCATCCAGCGTATCGTCCGGTACCGCATGGTTGATCAGGAACCGGCGCTCCGCCTCGGCCGCATCGATCATCTCACCGGTCAACAGCATTTCAAGCGCCGGTTTGCGCGGCATCGTCCGGGCGAGGGCGACGCTGGGGGTCGAGCAGAACAGGCCGAGATTGATCCCTGACACCGCAAACCGCGCCGAAGCCGCAGCGATCGCCAGATCGCAGCTTGCCACGAGCTGGCACCCAGCCGCCGTCGCGATGCCCTGCACCTTGGCGATCACCGGCACCGGCAGCGCCTGCAACCCGAGCATCACCGCGCTGCACCGTTCGAACAGGTCGCGGTGATCGGCCGTCTCGTGCCGCGCCATCATTTCATGCAGGTCATGCCCGGCCGAAAACGCCGCACCCTTTGCCGCGAGCACGACGACGCGCGCCGTCCGGTCCGCCGCGACGTGCCCGATCGCGCGCATCAGCGCCGCGAGCAGATCATCCGATAGCGCGTTATAGCGCCGGGGGCGGTTGAGCGTGAACGTCAGCACACCGCGCGCATCGCGTTCGATCAGAAGCGGTTCGGACGCAGTCTCGGCAGCACCAAGGTCCATCGGCCGAGTATGGCAACCGGCGTCTCAGCCCGCAAGTTTGGGCGTCCGCCCCATCGTGAAGAACTCCGCGTTCGGTTGCATGAAGCTCATGTTCGCCAACCGGTTCGACAGGGCGAAAAATCCGGCGATCGCGCCGATATCCCAGATATCTTCATGGTCGAACCCCGCCTCGCGCAGCGCAGCATGATCCTGTGGCACAATTTCGTGCGAGCGGGTCGCCACCTTCATCGCATAGGCGATCATCGGGGACTGCCGTGCGGACAGTGCGGCTTTGCCCGGATTGACGGCGAGCCGGTCTGCGAGCTCGGCGTCCTTGGCATAGATCCGCAGGAGTGCTCCGTGCGCCACAACGCAGTAAAGACAATGATTGGTGCCGGAAGTCGCAACGACGATCATCTCGCGCTCCGCCTTGCTGAGCCCGCCTGCGCGCAGCATCAAGGCGTCGTGGTAGGCAAAGAACGCCCGGAACTCATCCGGCCGATGCGCCAGCGCCAGAAACACGTTCGGTACGAATCCCGCCTTGTCCTGCACGGCCAGAATCCTGGCCCTCACATCAGCGGGCAGATCCACGATATCCGGCACGGCAAAGGCGCTGATCGGCGGTTCGCTCATGGTGTCGCGCTCCCGTCCCGCGCCCGCTTACGGAGCAAAAATTTCTGGATCTTGCCGGTCGACGTCTTCGGCAACTCGCCGAACACCACCCGTTTCGGCGCCTTGAACCGCGCCATCCGCTCGCGGCACCACTCGATGATCTCGGCCTCGCCCGCCGTCATGTCCGGCCGCAGGGTCACGAAGGCGCAGGGCACTTCGCCCCACTGCGGATCAGGGGCGGCAACCACGGCGGCTTCGAGCACCGCGGGATGTCGATACAGCACCGTCTCGACCTCGATGGTCGAAATATTCTCGCCCCCCGAGATGATGATGTCCTTGAGGCGGTCCTTGAGTTCGACGTAACCATCCGGATGGATCACGCCGAGATCGCCGGAGGCGAACCATCCGTTCGCGAACGCGGCCTCGCTCGCTGCGGCATCCTTGAGATACCCCATCATGGTGATATTGCCGCGCATCCGCACCTCGCCCATGGTCACGCCATCGGCCGGCACCGCCGCGCCGGTCTCGCGGTCGAAGACGCCCAGCGCCTCCTGCACCGGATAGGTCACGCCCTGGCGCGCCCGCAACGTCGCACGTTCGCTTTGGTCGCGCCCGTCCCACGCATCGTTCCAGGCGCAAACCGTCACCGGCCCGTAGGTCTCGGTCAACCCATAGACATGCGACAGCGCGATCCCCAACGCCTCCATGCCCTCGATCACCGCGGCCGGCGGCGGCGCGCCCGCCGTCATCATGCGCAACCCGCGATCGGCGAATTGTGTGCGAACGGCGACCGGCGCGTTCAACATCATCCCCATCACCACCGGCGCGCCGCAAAGGTGCGTGACGTCATGGGCGACAACCGCCGCGCCGATCGATGACGCATCCACCCGCCGCAGGCACACATGCGTGCCACCCAGCAGCGTCACGGTCCAGGGAAAGCACCAGCCGTTGCAATGAAACATCGGCAGTGTCCACAGATAGACCGGGTGGTGCCCCATATCCCAGGTCACCGCATTGCCGAGGGCATTCAGATAGGCACCGCGATGATGATAGACCACGCCCTTCGGCCGGCCCGTGGTGCCGGACGTATAATTCAGGCTGATCGCCGAAAACTCTTCGCCCGGCAGAACCGGCGTGAAATTCGCATCGCCCGAGGCCAGCAGGTCCTCGTACTCGATGGCACCAAGCCGCGCCCCGCCCGGCACTGCGGCATCCGCGATATCCACCACGACCGGCGCCGCATCGCCGAGTTCCGCAAGCGCCGCGCGGATCACCGGCGCGAACTCGGTGTCGCTCAGCAACAGTTTCACCTCGCCATGGCTCAGACAATAGGCGATCGTCCCGGCATCGAGCCGCACATTCAGCGTCGCCAGCACCGCGCCGGCCATCGGCACGCCAAAATGCGCCTCCAGCAACGCCGGCACGTTCGGCGCCATCACCGCGACGACGTCCCCCGGCCCGATCCCCCGTGCCGCCAGCGCCGACGCCAGCCGCCGGCAGCGCGCCGCCGTTTCATGCCAGGTGAATCGAACCGTACCGTGAATGACGGCAACCCGCTCGGGCCAGACCGAAGCCGTTCGCGCCAGAAACGACAACGGTGTCAGCGCCTGGTAATTCGCCGCCCGCCGCGCAAGCCCGCTCGTGAAATCAGTCATCTGCTTACCTGTCCGTTATGCCGATAGCAGATCGTACAGGCCGCAAGGGCTTTATCCATCATCCGTTGTGATCCCAGACCGGTATTTTTAAAAAGATAGATTTCATGGCACCTATCTTACCTCCCTACTCTATCGACTCCCCGCTTTGGCTGACCTCCGCCGGAGATCACTAATGGCATCGATAGAATGCCAGATACCGATCCACTCCCGACCGCAACACGGCGAGGCCCTTCGTGATCGACACCATTTCTGCTCCCCGTCTTCGTGCAGTTTCGCACATGCTATGCCATAGATTGCGCGGTGTTTTGAACCGCATGTCACCCAAATTATGGCGAACTTCACAATGGAAGTTCGCATATCTCGCGCCACCAACAGGCAGCTTAGTTTCAAAATATGAGCCTCGGCGGTTGATCAATCTTATTGCTGGCGACTATGTTAATCGCAAAGATTATGGTTAGGCACGGCGATGGACATTCAGTATATTGATCACTTTACGATCCGAAGTCGACCGCAAGACATTGATGCGCTGCGGGATTTTTATGGCGATGTGTTGGGTCTGCATCCCGGCCTGCGACCTGATTTCAGGTTTCCCGGCTACTGGATGTATCTCGGTGACCGACCGGTGGTACATATAGCTGGCTCGCTCCCAGTGGACGGACCTATTGCACCTAAAGGGAGACCAGGATCCACCGGTCAGTTCGACCACGTTTCATTCCGCACGGGTGACCTCGATGCGGTACGAACGAAACTCGATTCTCTCGGAATTTCGTATGAGGGTACCCCGGTTCCTGGATTCGACCTGTATCAGTTATTTTTCTACGACCCAGTCGGCCTGAAGGTCGAGCTTACTTTCGATGTTCAAAGACAGGGCGATCTATAAAAAGTGACTGAGTCGAGATATTTACCCTTATCGCGCCTAGTGGAATTATTGGAAGGGCTATCGGAGTAAGGGAGGAGGCGTCAGGTTCGATCCGGCGATCGAGCTTCGCGGGCCTTGGGCAAAAAAAAGCGGCACTCATGTGCCGCCAAGTTTAGGGAGGAAACGTCCAAGAAAGCAAAGCGGCAAAGCCACCCTTGCTGAGAACCGATATGAGACGAATCGCGAGCTAAGGAAAGCGGTTTTTGTGCAATGCAGCATCACTTCGTGCGCAATGGAGCGACCAAACTTTGGCCCGACCCATCTTGTCGATCTGCTGGTTATCGCTTCCAGCGGGCGATTTACCTCTGATTGCCGCGCGACAGCTGAACGATCAGCACAAAGAATGCGTCTGGGGATTGTATGTCCGGCGGCAAGCGCGCGGCCAGGGAATCGGAGCCGAGGACACTGAAAACGGCGGCGAGATATGCTGATGAAGTGCTGATGTGGCGCCACCTTGTCTGAATGCCTATGCCGCGGTCGAACGGCAGCTTTGCGCCTCAAGTTGGACATAGGGTGTCAGGTCACGCTGCCTGAAAGCGGAAGTTCAATGATGCGATAGCATAGGCATTGCGGCCTACGCTGGTTGACTCTCATCGGAACTCAAGAACGGCGGATTTATCCGCGAATGTAGCTTTGCGCCGACCGGGTGCGGGTCGCAGATGCGTCAAATCGTTTTCGGTTTCCATCGCCGCCAGCACCTTGAGATAATGGCCTGAATGAAAGGGCGTGTGCTCGACCACGAAATTTTCAACCTGCTGCACGGTTGCACGACGACCGGAAAAGCGCTCCGCAATAAGCCGACGCAATGCTCGCCGGTCGGGTACCGGTTCAAAGAGGACCGCCTGATCGATGTTTGTAGCATCCGAGAACATGAAGCCGCCTCCTGGATCGACCTTCCACATCGCCTCCTTCATTTTGGTCAAGCCAAGCCTATTATTGCTGGCGAAATACAGGAAATAGTCGGTCGCATTTCTTTGATTCCGCATTTCAAAGGAACGGACATATTTCGCACCAGCTAGTTTATGCAACTGATCGCGATAAAGGTCGTGAATAAACTTCTTCCGTGCCGCACCCGTCATGTCATATCCCTGGCTCCACTCATGGCATCCAAACAGGCCGTCAAAATTGCTGCCCTGCTCAGGATGAATGAGGAAACGATTTATTTCCTCAAACATGAAATTGACAAGGATTTCCGTACTCGGACGCGTGGTCAGCTCTGCCAAGATTGACATTGGTATGCCCGTCCATCCGAAGGGATCGACGAGGGCGAAGGCAGGCGCTGGCGTATTGGCTTGGAGACGAGGACGAATATATTGTTCATAGGCAATTTCGAACTTCAGCCCGGCGTGAACATGGATTTCGAAATTAGTAGGGATTACGCGATTCTGTCTCAGATGCTCAATGTTGGCTTTCAAGGAGATGGCTGGTCGGCGCTTACGCTCCACGAAGTGAAATTCGAACGTCTTAGGTATCGGTCCATTAGCAGCACCAAGCGCTGCTTTTAGGGCGATAATTGGTGAACCATCCTCGCCTTGTTTGTACCGTCCGGGACCGGCGAAACCATCAATATAGATCATACGGTCGAAGTTCTGGCTGCGGCTAAGGATCGGAAACCAGGCGCGCAAATAGGCGCCAAGGATCGCAAGCTTCGCCGCCGTATGGGGCTCCAGATCCCAGCTGGCGGCGGTCAAAACGTCGGACAATATGCTTACTCCGCTGCAGCAACGAACTCGCGCTTCTGCGGATATTCATTCCACTCCCGGTTGTCCAGT
>JAQTXO010000136.1 GCA_028688765.1 Acidiphilium sp.
GGGAGAATTGTCGTGCTGATCTCGCAAATTGCGTGCGCCGCTGCCACAGACGCCGCCGGCACAGAGCTTGATGACCAGATCGCCGTCGGCAGCGCCGCTGAAAGTTGCGATGGACACTGCGAGGTTGGTGATCGAAGTGGGGGTGAGCGCAGCCGGCGCCTTTCCACTCACCGTGAGGTAATTGCCGGGGTTGAGAACTAGCCCCAGGCCATTGTAAAGACTTTTTGGTTGTTCGATCAGGGGTTCGAACGTTGCGCCCGGAGCAGTCACGACGTAGTGGACGCCGATCGCGCGATAGGCAGCGGTGCGGGCAACGACTTCGCGCATTGCGGTTTGCGTCGACATCGGCGGGAAGGGCGGCCAGAAGATGTTCGCGTGATACATTGCGGCTTCCGGCAGGAGATCTTGCCCGACGTAAGCGGCCCAATTATCTGCGACGGGCAGGTAATTGTCGTTGATCGAACTGACACCGAAATAAACGGCGTAGTTCGGCGAGATCGGACCGACGGTATAAAAGCGGCCCAAGCCGACGTGTTGGCGAAGGAACCGTATGGCTGGCCAGTCGATCCTGGCGCCGCGCAATCCGGCGAGTTGCGGCAGGTTGAACAGCAGGAGGGCGTTGAGGACCAGCAGGGTTCCGAACGCGATCTGGCGCCGGACAGGAGGCAGGAAACGCTCGATCAATCCAAGTCCGACCAATCCGATCGCACCGAATCCGGCGGCTGCGGCGAAGCGCTGTTCCATCGTGACGCGCGCGGCTGGGGTCCAATGAAAGCCGGGGCTCCAAGGAGAGGCGATGGCGAGCGTGACGAGAAAAATCAGGAGAGTGAGGATCAGGGGGATACGCAGGTGTCGTCCGGTCCGGCAGTCCTCGAAGCCGATCATAGCGAGAATGATTGCAGCGAGTTCCCAGGTGGGCGAAGAGTAGCGGAAGAACATGACCTCCTTCATGAACGGCAGCGCATCGATGATGGCCATTGCAGGAGGGAAGCCGAAGATTTTCGCGATGGACAGAATGAACCATCCCGCGAGGGTGGCCTGAAGGACCGGTAAGCGACGGGAGACCAGACCGACGAAGATAAAGGGCAGCAGAGCGAGCATAACGTATCCGGCAGTGCCGTCCAGGAAGCCTTCCATCCAGCCACTGCCCATGTTGTCGCCGTTCAGACCGAAGACATAGGGTAGAAGGACCGTGGCCAGGCCGTGGTAATCGACCGTGATACCGCCAACGAGGTGCTGATCGAAGGCGCTGCTGACCGCAGCATAATCAAGGAAGGCAACGAGGGCGGGGGCCGCGATCATGAGGCCGACGAGCCCGCCAGCGGCGATGCGCATGAGGTATGCGAACGGGCGCTCGGTACCGCGCCATCGGGCCAGGAGCCAAACAAGGGCGAAGAGGCCATCGATATAGGCGGTTTCGGGGAAGCCGCCCAGCAGGGACCAACCGATGCCGATGGCGACCAGCAGAACAGCCGGTATCGCGCCTTCCCGATCTCTCGCGTTTTCGATGCCGAGCAGCAGGATCGGCAGGAACGGTACGACGTTCAGAATGGTTTCGCCAGGAACGGAGGCGAAGGTGCCATTGAATTCGAACAAAAGCGCGCCGACGAGAGCAGTGTTGCGCTGCAGATTGAGACGTTTGAGCAGATGGAAACAGGCAATGGCGGACAGAGCTTGCAGCACGCCCATGAGCCAGAGCAGACCGCTCGGGAAGATCAGCAGCAGGACAAAGGGTAAGAACAGGGCAGCCGGCTGCATTTCGCCAGCCAGCGGCAGACCGATGCCCGAATCGGGGTTCCACCAAGGGATGATCCCACGCAGCCATTGGGATGCAGCGAGATGGCCGAGGGCCTGATTGGTCCAACCGACATTCGCATCGGTGAATGGGCTGCCTGGGAGAATGCTGGTGCCGCCGAGGATGGCGCCTGAGTTGAGAACAAGAGGATTATCGGACGAGCCTGTGAGGTAGGAGGCCAGATGGCCGGCAAAGGGCGTTACGAGCAGAACGAGGTAGGGCATCCACCACGCGGCAGTCCAGCGCGAGAGGGTCTGGCGGGTCATGCGTATTCTGAGGCGTGGCATCAACCGTCATGACTCCCTTTTTCGCCGACATCGTTCTGATGAGTAAGTGGGGATAGCGTTGTTACATGACCCGGGGAAGTGCGGCGCGCCAATGCAATGAGGCGCGCTCGTGAATGGCGTAAGATTTGCCTTTTGCCGCTGGCTTGGCCAGACAGGGGGTTCACCGGGAGATGTTGGGATGACGCCTTTGATTGCCGTTCTGTTCGCCGTGATGCAGGGGGCGACCGCGTTGTTTCCGGTTTCCAGCCTGGGGCATGCGGTGATCGTGCCGAAGCTGTTGCATTGGCATATCGACCAGCATGCGGCGTCGTTTCTGCCGTTCGTGGTGATGCTGCATGTCGGCACGGCGACCGCCCTGCTCGCCTATTTCTGGCGGGATTGGTGGAACATGCTGCGCGGCGTGCTCGGGCAGGGCGATGCGCGGGCGGTGAGTGCGGAGCGGGGGTTGCTGCTGCGGCTGGTGGTGGCGACGATACCGGCGGTGGTGATCGGGTTCGCGCTCAAGAAGCCGATTGCCCATTTGTTCGCGAGCCCGATGATCGCGGCGGGGTTCATTATCATCAATGGCGGGTTGCTGCTGGCGGGCGAGCAGTTGCGGCGGCGGCGGGCGGCGGGCGGATTCGGGATCGGGCAGTTGACGCTGTTCGATGCGTTCGTGATCGGGCTGTTTCAGTGCCTTGCGTTTCTACCGGGTCTCTCACGGTCGGGTGCCGCGATCGTGGGCGGGCTGACGCGGGGGATCGATCATGAGGCGGCGGCGCGGTTCGCGTTTCTGATGGCAACCCCGGTGATCGCCGGGGCGACGGTGGTGGAGGTGCCGAAGCTGCTGCATCATTCGGCGGCGCTGCACGGGATGTTCGGGATGGCGGTTCTGGCGGCGGTGGTGGCCGGGGTGGTGGCCTATTTGTCGACCGCGTTCCTGATGAAATATTTCCGGGATCATGACCGGTGGGCGCTGGGGCCGTTCGCGGCGTATTGCGGGGCGTTCGGGGTGCTGAGCCTCGTGCTGCTGTCCGCCGGGATCTGATGCCGCCACTCGCACCCGAGGCGAAGCGGCTGATGGCCGCGCGGTTGGCGCGAAGCCTCGCCCAAGGGGCGCTGGTGGTGGATTTCGCGCTTTATGTCACGAAGCTCGGGTGGAGTGCGACGTATCTCGGTGTGGTGTTCGCGCTGGCGATACTGGTTTCGGTGGCGATTACCGCGACGATCGGGCCGTTGAGCGACCGGCTGGGGCGCAAGCGGTTCGTGCTGGTGTATGAGGCGATTTCGATCGTTGCGGCGGTGATCGGGCTGACCAGCCAGGCGCCGCTGCTGCTGGCGTTCGCCGCGATCATCGGCGGGTTCGGACGCGGGGCGAACGGGTCGGCCGGGCCGTTCGGGCCGGCGGAGCAATCATGGCTGTCGGGGTATGTCGCGCGGCGGGATTTTGGTTCCGTCCTGTCGATCAATGTCGCGATCGGGTTTGGCGGGATGGGGCTCGGCGCGCTGCTGGCCGGGACGATCGGGCTGGGGCGGGATTTGTTTTTGTTGCCGCTGGCGGCGTCGCTGGTGGCGGGGGCGTTGCTGATCATCACGCCGGACCGGGTTTCGCGGCCGGAAGCGGTGCGGGTGAACGAGGCAGCGGATGCGAAGGCGGAGAACGGGCTGTTGTGGAAGCTCGCGGGGCTGAATGTGCTGAACGGCACCGGGATCGGGCTGAGCGGGCCATTCATGTCGTGGTGGTTCGCGACGAAGTTTCATGCGCCGGTGAGTGCGGTCGGTCCAGCGCTGGCGATTGCGTTGTTTGCCGCGGCGGGGGCCTCGTTGACCTCGGGGCAGTTGACCCGGCGGTTGGGCACGGTGCGGACGGTGGTGCTGATGCGCGGGATCGGGCTGGTGAGCCTGTTCGCGCTGCCGTTTGCGCCGAGTTTCGCGGTCGCGACCGGGATTTATGCGGTGCGTTCGGCGTTCAACCGCGGCACTGCCGGGGCGCGGCAGGCGGTGGCACTGGGGATCGTGCGCGGGGATCGGCGCGGGTTGGCGGCGAGCGTGAATAATGTTTCGGTGATGGTGCCGCGCGGGATTGCGCCGGCGCTGGCGGGGGTGCTGTTCGATTCCGGGCTGCTGGCAGCGCCCTTCCTGCTGGCGGGGGTGTTTCAGGGTGTGTATCTGCTGCTGTATCCGAGAGTATTCGGCGGGCATGATCCGTCGCGGCCATGAAGTGAGGGTGGGATGAGGTTGGTTAAGCAAGCATTTCTTTTTTTGAAAAAAAAGAAACAAAAAAACTTTGATTTTTCTGGGTCAGTGCGGGCGAAACCATCCACGACCCAAATTAAAAAAAGTTTTTTGCTTCTTTTTTCCAAAAAAGAAGCGCTCCCCTTCCCCGCCCTGTTACTTGCCATGCTTCTCCCCATCACGGCGCAAGCTGCGGTGAACCTCGCGGCCGTGCCGATCGGGCGGATGGATCTGCCGTGGTGGCGCGCGCGCTTCGAGCATACGCTGGCCGAGGCGCGGGCGGATCGGGGGGCGAAGCTGGTATGGCTGGGGGACTCGATCACGCAATATTGGCTGCGGACGGGGGACAAACCGTATCTGCAGGTCAAGCCGGTGTGGGACCGGTATTACGGCAAGTATGATCCGCTGAATTTCGGGTTCATCGGAGATACGACGTCGAGCGTGATCTGGCGGATCGATCATGGCGAGTTCGATGGGCTGCATCCGAAGCTGGTGATTCTGATGATCGGGGCGAACAACCTCGGTGCGACGCATTGGGGCGCGCATCTGACGGTGCCGGGGATCGAGGCGGTGGTGGATGATCTGCACCGGCATGTGCCGGGGGCGAAGATCTTGCTGCTGGGGATACTGCCGTCGATCCGATCGGCGTGGATTTCGGCCGAGACGACGAAGATCAACCGGGAGCTGGCGCAGGTTTATGCGCATAGCCGGCTGGTGACGTTCAGGAATGTCGGATCGGTGCTGGAGGTGGATGGCAAGCCGCTTGCGTCGCTCTATGTCGATCCACGGATGACGCCGCCGGAGCCGGCGCTGCACCCGGATGCGACGGGGATGCGGCGGATTGCGCGGGCGATCGCGCCGACCGTCACACGTCTCATGCAATAAAGCCGGATTGCCGCCCCGCGCGGCGATGCGATATCAGACACGACCGATCAGGAGAGCGAAGCCATGAGCACCACGTCAGCCCGCAAGCCGGGACGCCTGTTTTTTGCCAATCCCGGCCCGACCAATATTCCCGACAGCGTGCTGCGGGCGATGGACCGGGCGACGGTGGATTTCATGGGGAGCGATTTCCTCGAAGTCTATGATGAGGCGGTGGCCGGGCTGAAGCGGCTGTTGTTCACCGAGGGCGAGGTGTTCGTCTACACGTCCAGCGGGCATGGGGCGTGGGAAGCGACGCTGCAGAACCTGTTTTCGCCGGGGGACCGGATATTGATGCCGGAAGCCGGTTATTTTTCGCGGACCTGGGGGGCGATGGCGCGGCAATACGGGATCGAGGTCGAGATGCCGGAGACCGATTGGCGGCGCGGGCCGGAGGCGGCGCGGATCACCGAGCGGCTGGTGGCGGATAAGGGGCACGAGATCAAGGCGGTGTGCATCGTTCACAACGAGACATCGACCGGGGTGGCGCTCGATCTGAAGGCGATCCGCGAGGCGATCGACGCGGCGGGGCATCCGGCGCTGTTTCTCGTCGATACGATTTCCTCGTTCGGCTCGTTCGAGTTCCGGATGAAGGAGTGGGGGATCGATGGTGTGGTGGGCGGCAGCCAGAAGGGGCTGATGCTGCCCGCCGGGCTGGCATTCACCGCCGTGAGCGCGAAGGCGCTGGAGGCGCACAAACGGGCGACGATCACGCGGTTCTATTTCGACTGGACCAAAATGATGGCGCGGCGGCACCGGAGTTTCGTCGGCACCGTGCCGGTTTCACCCTTCTACGGGCTGCGGGAATCGGTGCGGTTGATCGAGGCCGAGGGGATCGAAGCCGTGTGGCACCGGCATCACCGGCTGGCAGAGGCGACGCGGCGGGCGGTTTCGATCTGGAGCGGCAACGAGGGGGTGAGTTTCTATTGCGCCGATCCCAAACGCCGCTCGGATTCGGTGACGGCGGTCAAGATGCCCGACGGGCACGACGCCGAGGCGGTACGGGCGATCGCCTATGACCGGTTCAATGTCTCGCTCGGCGGCGGGTTGGAGCCGTTGGGCGGCAAGCTGTTTCGGATCGGGCATATGGGCGATCTGAACGAGCCGATGATTCTGGGGACGCTCGGCGTAGTCGAGATGTCGCTGCGGCTGGCGCATGTGCCACATGCGCGCGGCGGGGTGGATGCCGCAATCGATTATCTGGCGACGGCCTGAACCGTGATGCGGCGGTTGACCAGAATGTAGAGAACCGAGGGGACGATCAGGCCGACGATCCAGGAGATGTCGGCCCCGCCGAGCGCCTTGGCGATCGGCCCCTCGTAGAGATCGGCGTTCATGAACGGGATTTCGACCAGAATGCCGATGGCGTAGACCGCCATGGTCTTCCAGTTGATCGCACCGTAGATGCCGCGCGGGTCGTAGATCGCCTTGATGTCGTAGCGGGCGCGGCGGACGAGGTAGAAATCGGTCAGGTTGATCGCGGTCCAGGGAACGAAGACGTAGAGCAGCAGAAGCAGGAAATTGGTCATGGCGCCGACGAAATTGCCGCCGGCACCGATCGCCAGGGCGCTGCCGATGATGGCGGCAGCGGCACCGACCGTGACGCGCAATGCCATTCCATGGGCCAGAATGGTGCGGGTGAAGCCGGTATCGCCGCCGGAGGTCAGGACGGTCGCGACCGACATAGCGGTGCCGTACAGGTTGAGCACGTTGGCACCGATGATGCCGAACAGG
>JAQTXO010000137.1 GCA_028688765.1 Acidiphilium sp.
GCGATCGTGCTGCAGATCGTTCTCGGCGATGACATCGAAGCCGCTGTCGTCGCCGCCCTTCTCCTGTTCAACGCCACCCTCGGCCTGTTGCAGGAAGGTCGCGCCCAAGCAACGCTGGACGCGCTGCAATCCCGCCTTGCGCTAAGTGCATCGGTCAAGCGAGACGGCGCTTGGGTCATCCGCCCCGCGCGCGAATTGGTGCCGGGCGACGTCGTGAAACTCTCACTTGGCAGTGTGGTCGCCGCCGATGTCACCCTGATCGATGGCGAGGTGCTGCTGGACCAGTCCATGCTCACCGGCGAATCGGTGCCGATCGAGGCCGTCCCTGGTCTGCAGACCTACGCCGGCGCTCTGGTGCGTCGCGGCGAGGCGGTTGCCCTGGTCACGGCAACCGGCGTCAAGACCAAATTCGGCCGCACCGCTGAATTGGTCCGTATCGCCCATGTCGTCAGCGCCCAGCAAAAGGCGGTGCTCCGGGTGGTACGCAATCTTGCCGGCTTCAACGGCTTGGTCACCCTGTTCCTGGTGGCCTACGCAATCCGCATCGGCATGGGCGGCCGCGAAATCACCCCCCTCGTGCTCACCGCGATTCTTGCTTCGGTCCCAGTCGCCCTCCCCGCCACCTTCACCCTCGCCGCCGCCATCGGTGCCCGTGCCCTCGGGCGGCAGAACGTCCTGCCGACCCGCCTCTCCGCGGTCGATGAAGCCGCGACCATGACGGTCCTCTGCGCCGACAAAACCGGCACGCTCACGCGCAACGAACTGAAGGTCACCACAATCGCCCCCATGCCCGATTTTGATGAGGCGCATGTCATAACCCTCGCCGCCCTCGCCAGTTCCGATGGCGGGCAGGACCCCGTCGATGGAGCGATCCGGGACGCGGCGCAGCATGCCTCGGTCCCCGATGCCCCGGCTCTGGTCAAATTCATCCCCTTCGATCCGGCAAATAAAATGTCCGCGGCGGATGTCACCGGATCCGACAACACGCCTTGGCGTATCGTCAAAGGCGCCTTCGCCGCGGTGAGTGCGCTGACCCTGCCAATGCCGGAGGCAGCCGCCACAGCGGAGGCGCTTCAGGCCAAAGGGTTCCGGGTGCTCGCGGTGGCCTTCGGTCCGGCACAGGCGTTGCGCCTTGTCGGGTTGATTGCCCTCAGCGACCCGCCGCGTGACGATTCTGCCGCTCTGATCGCGCAGTTGAAAACCCTCGGCGTCCGCACCGTGATGGTCACGGGCGACTCCCCGACCACAGCGGCCATTGTCGCCCGCGCCGTCGGACTCGACGGTCCGGTTTGCCCGGCCGGTGCCATCCCGGCGGATGTCCGCCCGGAAAGCTTCTCCGTGTTTGCCGGCGTGCTGCCTGAAGACAAGTACAAGCTGGTCAAAGCCTTCCAGCAGGCACATCACACTGTGGGCATGTGCGGCGATGGCGCGAACGACGCCCCCGCCCTGCGCCAGGCGCAAATGGGTATCGCGGTATCGACCGCGACGGACGTTGCAAAATCTGCGGCCGGCATGGTGTTGACCGCGCCCGGCCTCGCCGGCATCGTCGCCGCGGTCAAGGAAGGCCGCGTCACCTTCCAGCGCATCCAAACCTACACATTGAACACCATCATCCGCAAACTGGCGACTGTGCTGTTCCTCGCCCTCGGCCTGCTGATGACCGGCCACGCGATCCTGACCCCGTTACTAATCGTGATCTATCTGATCACTGGCGATTTTCTCTCGATGTCGCTGACCACCGACAATGTCTATACCTCACCGATCCCCAACGTGTGGCGCATCGGCAACCTGACCGTTGCCGGCATCCTGATGGGGCTGGGTCTGCTGGGCCTCTGCACCGGCGTTGTCGCCGTCGGCATTTTTGGGCTCGGGCTCCGCCTCGGTGCCATCCGCACCCTGGCGTTCCTCGCCCTGGTGTTCGCCAGTCAGACCTCGATCTATGCGATCCGCGAACGCCGCCACTTCTGGCAATCGCGCCCTAGCCTATGGGTCGCTGCATCCTCTGTCGCGGCCATCGCCATCGCGGCGATCATGGCGATCACAGGCTTTGCCATGATCGCCATCAGCCCCCTTCTTGTGCTTGCAACCCTGCTCACGGCAACGCTATTCACCCTCCTGCTCGACACCATAAAAATCCCGATCTTCACCTGGCTTGGAATCGTGTGACTTCACGGCAATTCGAACCCGATGCGGTTGGGTGGCACCATCACCGCCATGCTGAGGCGCACGAACGATGCCGGGGACATGGGCGTGATCATGCCGAGCATCAGATCGGAAAGGCTGCATGTGGGCTACCAGAAAAGCAACACGCCGGAGTGCGGCAGTAGCCGGATGCCCACAGCACCTGGTTTTGGGGGCCTGTCCCGCACCGATACTGCCGAAATCCGCGCGGCCCCGTTCCAACGCCAACCTGGATTGTCGACCGACGATACCACCTTTCAGCTGATCCATAAACGCCGCGCTGATATGGTGCGGTCCGATCAAGACAGAACCGGCGCAGGAAAACTGAAAGGGTGGTCGCTAGAAACCCAGATGCACGGACCAATCTGTCCCTGCCGTGGCGTTCTCACGCGTTCAGGTCTCTCAGAACCGAACGATTCTTCAGCCTAATGCGCCGGGCCGAGGACAAGGCGATGACTCCGTCGCGCTCCAACTGTGCCAGGGTTCTGGATACCGTCTCGATGGTCAGCCCGAGGTAATCGGCGATATCCTGGCGCGTCATCGCCAGATCGACCATGTCGCCGCCCGGTGCGGCGCTGCTCATCTCGGACAGGAAGGCAGTTAGTTTTTGTATGGCGGTCCCGCGCCCCAGCAGGAAAGCGTGGGCGCGTGCGCGTTCAAGACAACGCATCGCATAAGAGAATATTTCAACTGCCATGCCGTCCTCTGACGCCAGTAGGTCCTGTAGCCCGCGCCGGCGGTAACGCATGACGTGGCATCCGGAGACCGCTTCGGCAGAAAGCCCATGCTCCGGCCCGTGCTCGATGCCGAATATATCTCCGGCGACATGAAAGGCCTCAATTTGCCTTGTGCCATCGCTTAGAAATTTTAACGTTCTTACGACTCCGCTTACCACCTTATAGAAAAATCGGGCGTCGTCGCCTTCGGCATAGATTTCGCTGTTAGACGGATAATAGGAAGTTGGCACCCTTGGCGAGACGCCGCCCGCGGGTTCAGACTCATCCGCCAAGGCCCTCGAAAGATGCAGAGATCCGGCCACAGTTGCGCCGAATTTTCCCGAAGTATCCGAACCGCTATAAAATGTTGTCGACATCGAGGGCTCCTCTAATTGAACGCTGAACCCTGATTAGCCCCCAGGCCGGCTTCGACGATATTCGGTTTTAGCCTACGGGATTCCACGTAGCCGCCAGCGTCTATGTGCGCTGCCCCCTCAATATATCCAGCACGCCATCGACCAGCGCATTATCCAGAATGGGGTTTTCCAGGACGAGACAGACACCGGCGGCATCGGCGCGCGCCCGCAACCCCGCGCTTGCCTCCCCGGTCAGGAGTATCACTGGTATCTGAAAATTCAGGGCGCGCAGGCACTTGATGACTTCGAAACCGTCCATGCAAGGCATCCGGTCCTTGAGAATGAGGCATCCGGCTCGCGTCAGATCACGGTCCTTGAATACGCTTGCTCCCCCAGCATGACCATGTACTTCAACATTCTGTATCCGCAATTGAAAATGAGTGGCATCGCGCACCGCCTCATCGTCGTTAACGACCAAAACCAGAAGCCTGTGGCCCGGCATCCGCGAAACTCCTATTTTCCCGCGAATTGTAAACGGAAACAGGCACCGCCGTTTTGATTCTGCGCAAACTGGGACCATTTTAACACCGGTGGGGTACAGGGCTGGATATTCCGCCGCTAAGGCTCCTGAGCCTTGGCCTCGACGAGGAAAACCAGCCGCACCAGCTCCGGAAGATTGGCGGCTTCCATTTTTATCATGATATTGGCCCGATGGACCTCGACGGTGCGCGGGCTTATATTCAGGTCGTACGCAATTGTCTTGTTGGGTTGGCCCGCCACCAGGCCTTGCAGAACTTCCGCCTCGCGCGCGGAAAGCTTATCCAGGCGGGACTTTATCACGATCACTTCGTGGTCGCGTTCTGAGCTTCGCTCGTAGCGGTGGATTGCCAGTTTTATCGCGGATACCAGGGCCTCATCCGAAAACGGCTTTTCAAGGAAATCGACCGCTCCGGCCTTCATCGTTTCAACCGCGAGCGCCACGTCGCCATGCCCGGTCATGACAATGACCGGGAGAGGAATTTGCTGCGCCTTCAGCTGCCGTTGCAACTCCAATCCGGAGATGCCAGGCATTCGTATGTCGGTGACGATGCAGCCAGGCTGCGCCTTCTCGACACCGCCCAGAAACGCGGACGCGGATTCATAAACCCTGACAGCAAAGCCCTTGCTCGTCAGGAGGAAGGCCAGCCCCTGCCGCACGCCGTCATCATCGTCGATCAGATGCACGACAGCATCATGTGCCATCCCGTTCCTCCTGTTTCAGGGCTTTGAGAGTGAGGTGAAACACCGTTCCGCCATCCTTCCCGGCTTCGGCCCAGAGCTGGCCACCATGCGCTTCAACGATCGTGCGCGAGATCGACAAGCCAACCCCCATGCCATGCGGTTTGGTTGTGAAAAAGGGTTCGAAAAGTCGCTGAACGGCCTCCGGCGCAATTCCAGGTCCAGTATCCGCGATACTCACTTTCACCATTCCATCGTCTTCCACCGCCGTTGAAAGGGTGAGGATTCGTTCGGGCACCTCCTGCATCGCCTCGATCGCGTTACGCATGAGGTTCAAGAGAACCTGCTGGATCTGGACTTTATCAGCCAGCACGTTGGCGGCGCGCGGATCAAGTTGAAATCTTACCTGGATGCCAACCTCCTTTGCGTCGACCAGCGCCAGTGCATTGGCTTCCTCGATCAGCGTCGGCAGGTTCTCCACGCGCCGGTCCGTCTCCCCCCGGGAGACAAACTCCCGCAGGCGGCGGATGATCTGCCCAGCGCGCAAGGCCTGTTCCGCGGCGCGTTCGATGCCCACCCGCAGCATCGCCAGATCCTCGCTCCTGCCGCCGTTGCGCGAGATGAGTTCGCGGCAGCCATTGAGATAGCTGACCGCCGCCGTCAGCGGTTGGTTGAGCTCATGGGCCAGCGTCGACGCCATTTCGCCCATCGCAGTGAAGCGCGACATATGGATCAGTTCCGCCTGCAGATCATGCAGGCGCTGCCGCGTCGCCTGGCGCTCCGTCAGATCTCTGACAAACCCGGTGAAATGACGGGAGTGTGGCCCGATCGCCTCGCTGATGGATAGTTCCATGGGGAAGGTCGAACCGTCCTTGCGCAGCCCGATCACGACGCGACTGCTACCGATGATGCGCTTTTTCCCGGTCGCCAGATACCGCGCCAGATAGCCGTCATGCTGTTCGCGGTATGGCGATGGCATGAGAAGACTGACGTTCAGCCCCCCAACCTCTCTTGCGTCATAGCCGAAGAGCCGCTGGGCCGTGGCGCTGAAAGACCGGATACGGGCCTGTTCGTCGATCACGACCATCGCATCCGGTACGGTATCGAGGATGGACTGAAGATGCGCCTCGCGTTCCTTTAACTCCGCCTGCGCCTGCTTGGCCGCCGTGATATCCCGCCCCACCTTGAAGGCACCGATCAGACGCCCGGCACCATCCAAAATGGGTGACACTGAAAGCGAGACATCGATGATCCGGCCGTCCTTGCACCGGCGCCGCGTTTCGTAATGCCCGATACGTTCGCCATTCCGGACGCGCTCCAGTATCTCCAGCGTGTCGTCGGGGCGGCCTTCCGGAACCAGCTTCGAGAGGGTGCTACCGACCATTTCGGCTGCGCTATAGCCGAACATCGCCTCCGCTCCAGGATTCCAGTCGGTCACGACCCCTTCAAGCGATTTGGCGATGATTGCATCCTCGGAGGAGTTGACGATGGCGGCAAACATACCGTTTGCCCTGTCGCTATTCCTGCTTCGCCCGATATCGATCAGGATGCCGCGCGACGAACCCGGCGCGGCGCCATGGCCACCGGCTCGCCCCCGCATCCTGACCCATCGAGCTCGCGCGTCTGGCGGCGCCACCTGAAAATCAACGTCAAGAGAGCCACCGGGAAGAAAGCCGGCTTGCAGGGCGCGGTCGACATCCTTCCGGTCGCGGGAGTCAACCCGGTCAAGGAAGCGATCATAGGGGATCGCCTCAATTTCCGAATAGCCGAGCAGAAGTCTCGACCGGTCCGATAGACTGAACAGACCAGACTGCTGGTCCCATTGCCACAGTCCGATCTCCGCCGCTGCCATCGTCTCCCGAAAATCATCCAGAGTCTGGAAAGCATCCGGTACCGGGGGGGTGATGTTCATGCTTTTGGCCACTGGCAATCCCCGTTGTTGCGCCGGAGCTTTCATCATAAGACAGCGCGCAGCCTTTTTACCAGCCTGGGCGGCGCCACTCTTCTCTGATTATCGTTCCTTTGGTGTCTGCGCCCATATCACAAGATCGGCGCGCCGAAGCCAATGAAGACCCCCACCATGGTCGCGAACAGAATCTGGGCAGAACAACCCCGTACATGTGAGGCAGGGTTGGTGGATGCTGAAGACATGAGTTCGCTCCGTTCCCGATTTCGTCGTCGCCCCTACACTGATCGCTTTTGGAACAGCCAGGCGGCTACGGTAAGGCTGATGGCGGCAAGAACGGCCATGGCGGCGTACTGGGTGAGCAGCGAGGCGAAGCTGGGTTGTTCGAGAAAGCAGCGGCGGATCACGACCAGGGCGAAGCGCATCGGGTTGATCCAGGTGAGGTCCTGCACCAAAGGCGGCATGTTGGCGATCGGTGTTGCGAACCCCGAGAGGATGATCGAGGGGACCATGAACAGGAACGCGCCGAGCAGCGCCTGCTGCTGGGTTGCTGAAATCGAGG
>JAQTXO010000138.1 GCA_028688765.1 Acidiphilium sp.
CGCCAGGAGGGATCCAGAAACTCACCGTCTGATCCCCATTGGATACTATTGTAGTGCCACTCGGATTTTTTTAAGAGTGTAAGATGCTGATATTATGCGGTTTATTCGAGGCACTGCTAAATATGGGTTAGCCGTTCGTTAATGATTGCGGGTTATGGTGCCGTCATGATCGGAATGACACCATGACCCAGGACCTGATGAGTATTGCGGCCAGCCGCATCGACTATCTGGCGCAGACGCAGAATGTGCTTGCGCAGAACATCGCGAATATCGATACGCCGGGATATTCGCCCCGCACGCCCATCCGGTTCGCGGACATGCTCGATGGCAGCCATGTTTCGATGAGCCTGACCCATCCGGACGATATCGCACCGGTGGCGGATAATACTGTGGGCAGCGAGGATGCAACGGTCGCCGAACGCGCGCCGGACGGCAATGCGGTATCGCTCGACCAGGAACTCGCGGCCGTGGCCCGCACCCAGATCAATCAGCAATACGCTGTGAATATCTACAAATCATATCTCGGCATGTTCAACACCGCGCTCGGGCCGAGCATCTGATTCCGTCAACTTCAACTGAATATCGGGAAAAAATCCATGGAATTCGGAACTTCGTTATCCATTTCGGCGTCAGGGGCGGCAGCCCAGAGCGATCGCCTTCGGGTGATCGCGGAAAACCTAGCGAATGCGGACAGTACCGGCTCAACGCCGGGCAGCAATCCCTATCGGCGCCAGACCATCACCTTCAAGGACCAATATGATCGCTCGCTCAATGCCGATCTGGTCTCGGTCGGCCGGATCGGGACCGATCCGTCGGCATTTCCGACCAAATACGATCCGTCGAACCCCGCGGCGAATGCCCAGGGATATGTCAAGACGCCCAACGTCAACAGCTTCGTCGAACTGATGGACATGCAGCAGGCGGAACGCGCTTCGGACGCCGATCTTTCGGTGATGAACGCCACGCGCGGCATGCTGACCCGCACGCTGGACCTGATCTGATGTCGGGCAGTGTCATGTCAGGCATGAGCTCGTTGTTCGGCGTCGCGCCCGGCGCGGCCGCCTATCAGCGCACCGCGCAATCCGCCAGCGGATCCGGCGAGGATTTCACCAAATATCTCTCGAACATGCTCACCAGCACGGTCGATCAGAGCGCCACCACCGAGGGGTTGGCTCAAAACGGCCTCATGGGCAACGGCGATCTCACGCAGGTGGTGACCTCGGTGGCGAAAGCGCAACTCGCGTTGCAGACCACCGTCGCGATCCGTGACCGGTTGATCCAGTCATATCAGTCGATCATGAGCATGCCGATATGAGCCGCTTCGCTTGTGCGGCCCCTGCTCTGCGCGCGAAAGCAGCCATGCTGCGGGATGGTGCGGCATGACTGATCCCTCGGTTGCCCTGATGCTGCATGAGGCGCTCTACGTCACCGCCCGGCTGGCCGCGCCGCCGCTTCTGGCGTCGCTAGCCACCGGATTGGTGATCTCGATCATCCAGGCCGTAACCCAGATCAACGAGCCCAGTCTGGTATTTCTGCCGAAAGTGGTGGCGATTGCCGGGGTGTTGGTGATGATGGGAGGGTATTCGGTCACGCTCCTGACCGCTTTCTCACGCTCGATCTTTTCCGCGATGATCCACGTGGGCTGAGCGGATGAACGATCTGCTGACCGGGGTGGTGTTCGATTTCCTGATCGTGTTCGTGCGGGTTTCGAGCGCCGTGATGCTGATCCCCGGCTTCAGCGCGTCGGGCGTGCCGCCGATGGTCAGGATCGGGCTGTCTCTGGCGCTGACCACGATGATCGCGCCGCTGGTGGCACCGGGTCTGCCCGCGATGCCGAGCCAGCCCGCCACGCTGATCGCGATGATCCTGCTCCAGATCGTGATCGGATTGTCGATCGGGTGGCTGACCCAGGCGGTTCTGGTCAGCCTGCCGATGGCGGGACAGGCGATATCGTACCAGATCGGCCTTTCCAGCGTGCTGCTGCCGAGCACCGAACTGGGCGCGAACAGCACGTTGCTGTCGAGTCTGTTCAATCTGATTCTGCCCGTGCTGTTTTTCGGCACATCCCTCATCATGCTGCCGCTGCTTTCGCTCACCAACTCGTTTCACCTGATCCCGGTTGATCTGCTGGCCCATACCGGCGATCAGCGGATCGCAAGCGGATTGATCCGCCTGGTGGTTCGGACGGTGGGTTCGGAATTCGTCGTGGCGATCCAGATCGCCGCGCCGTTTCTGGTGATCGGGATGATCTGGCAGGCCGGTCTCGGGTTGATGGCGCGCGCGGCACCGCAACTGCAGATTTTCTTCGTCGCGGCACCGCTCCAGATTCTGGCCGGGCTGGTGCTACTGGCGGTGTTTCTCGGCGCGATCCTCGGCACGTGGCAACATGCCGCAGGCGCCATGCTGATGCATTATGTCCGCCTTTGAAATGAGCCGCCCGCATCGGCCGCTCGCCGGCCCCGCACGATCGCCGGGAAAGGCATCACACTATGGCTGAGCAGGAAAGCAAGACCGAAGCGGCCACGCCGGCGCGGATGACCAAGGTCCAGGCCGACGGCGATATCGCGGTCTCGCGTGAATTGACGACCCTGGCCTCGCTCGCGACAGGACTTGCCGTGCTCGGAGCGCTCGCGCCGGCCATGGCGCAGCATCTGACCCTCGTTCTGGCGGGGTTGATCCGGGACTCCGCCCGGGTCGACACCGCGTCCGGTATCGCCCGTGTCCTGCAGGCGGCGGGGGCTGCGAGTGCCGCCATCGTTCTGCCGATCGGTGCGGCGATCTCGGTCGCGGTGCTTGCGGCCACGTTTCTGCAGTCGGGGCTGCGCCTGAACGGCAAGGCGATCGGGCTGCATTTCAACCGGCTCAATCCGTTATCGGGCTTCGCCAATCTGGTCTCGGCGCGGCACACGTTCGCGTCGGCCCAGTCGATCGTCAAAATCGCCTGCGTCGGGGTTGCGATCTACGTCATCGTCCATCAGAAAATCGGCGCATTGTCCGGTGAATTCACCGTACCGGCCACCACCATGCCCGCGATGATCGGGCGCGCCCTGTTCGCGATGCTGCTTGCGGGAACCGCGGCGCAGGCAATGATCGCGGCGGCCGATTTCGCGTGGACCCGGCGCCAATTCGCGACACGGAACCGGATGTCGCAGGAGGAAATCAAGGACGAACAGCGCGAGACCGACGGCGATCCTGCGGTCAAGGGCCGGTTACGCCAACTCCGCGCCCGGCAGGCGAAACGGAATTTACAGCGCGCCATGGCGCGGGCGACGGTGGTGATCACCAACCCGACCCACTACGCCGTGGCGCTGGAATATAATGAAGGCCAGACCCAGGCCCCGCGGGTCGTCGCCAAGGGGTGCGATCACGTCGCGGCGCGGATCAGGGAGATGGCGGCCGATTTGCGGATACCGATCGTCGCCAACCCGCCGCTTGCCCGCGCGCTGTTCACGCTCGATGAGGATAGTGAAATCACGCCGGAGCATTACCGGGCGGTCGCGGAGGTCATCGCCTATGTCTGGCGTCTGGCACAGCGCACGGTGGCGGCCAATCACTCGTGAGGGCCGTGGCCGTTGATTTCGAGCAGTGCCAGAAGCGCGGCGGCGCGTTCCGCCTCGGTGGGAGCTTCGAGCAACGCCTGTTTCTCGATCGCGGTGAACGGGCACGCCATGCATAATGTGGTGATCAGGGCCGGGTCCGATATTTCCTCGATCGCATCCCAGTTGGCATCGACTCCGGTGGCCACGAAGTAACGATGGAGGGATTCCAGCAGGCGATCGCGCGAGACGCCTTTGGCGGTCATCGGCTCGGGGAGCGGCGCGCCACCTGCAAGATCGTGGCGGAAGTCGGAGATATCGCCATGGACCCGCCGGTAGCCGCGCCGCATTTCGGCTTCCTCGACGATGCTGAACCGGACCACTCCGAGCAGGGTGATGAGGTAGCGCCCGTCCTCGGTTTCGCTGAAGGCGACGATCCGCCCGAGGCACCCCTGACGGTACAGGGCAGGACCGGTTTCGTGAGCCGGTGCCGTGTAGTCGGGCTGGATCATGCCGATCAGACGACCGCTGCCGAGGGCATCATCCACCATGGCGAGGTAGCGAGGCTCGAAAATGTTCAGTGGCAGACGGCCACCGGGCAGCAACAATGCCCCGGTCAGCGGAAAAATCGGGAAGATTTCCGGGATGCTGTCGATACGACCGGTGACCGGGCTCATGCCTCGCGCCGGATTCAGCTGAACAGCAGCGTCGAAAGTTTTCGGCGCGCCGACATGGTTTCGGCGGCGTCGATCCCCCAGGCATCGAAAAACTTCAGCAGTTGGAGCCGGGCGGCGTCCTCGTTCCAGCCTCGGTTGCGGCGCATGATCTCAAGGAGCGCATCGGCCGCACCGTCGCGGTCGCCCGTGGCGTTCAGCGCGCTGGCCAGCGCGAACCTCGCTTCATGATCGGCAGGGTCGGCGGCGAGCCGTGCCTCGAGCGCGGACCGTTCGCCGGCGGCCTGACGGCCCTCGCGCGCGACCGCGAGGGCGGTTTTCGCCGCCGCGATGTCGGCATGCTCGGCAAGTGCCGCGGGGATTTCGGCCAGAACGGCCTCGGCCTGATCATCGTCGCCCAGGGCGATCAGGCTGCGGGCAAGGCCGGCCCAGGCTTCGGGGCGCTCGGGGTCTTCATTGAGCGCCGCGCTGTAGAGATCGGCGGCCTGGGCGTGATCGCCCGCTTCAGTAGCCTTGCGGGCATCCGCGATCACATCGGCGGCGGGGGCGGCGGAGCCCGCGAGTTTCAACACCGCCTCGATGAACCGGCGAACCTCGCTTTCCGGAAGCGCGCCCTGGAACAGATCGGCGATCTGTCCCTGCCAGAATGCCGCGACCGTGGGGACAGATTGCAGCGGCAGCCCGAGGCTCGCCAGTTGCTGAACCAGCGCCCGGTTCTGGTCGATGTCGATTTTAACGAGGCGGACCCGACCGCCCATGGAGCCCACGATTTTTTCCAGCGTCGGCGTCAAGGTCTTGCAGGGTCCGCACCAGGTGGCCCAGAAATCGACCAGAACCGGCAGGTTGCGCGACGCCTCGACCACGTCGGTCATGAACGTCGCCTGCGAACCGTCGATGATCGACGGCGTGGCACCCGGGGCCGGGCGCACGGGTTTGGGGGTGGTGGTATGGTCCATGGTCGCTGATCCGTTCATCGTTGAGCGTACATGATACCCAGACGCCATCATGCAAGCCAGACGGCATCGGGGCGGCGCCCGGGGTCAGTCATGCACGAGCGCTTGTCAAGCCAGCGGTGGAAACGCGGGCGGCGGAAAACTCAGGGTACTGCGCAGCACCGCATCGCGGGGCCGGGAAGGCGAGGCAGGCTTCCTATTTATCGGATCGACGTCTTTCTACCGCCCCGCCGCCCAGACCGAAACCGCCGCCTCGGTCCGTTCCCCGGCGATCGCCCCGGCAATCCCGTCCCCGATCAGCGGCCCCAGCTTGAAGCCGTGCCCCGAACAGGCGCTGCCCAGCCACCCGCGCGCGCCTTCCCGCCGCACCAGAAATCGCTCATCCGCCGTCACGGTATAAAAACACGCCTTGCGTTCCAGCACCGTGTACTCATCGAAATCCCGCCACGCCCGCCGCGCCGCCTCGGTCAGCCGCGCGACATCGGCATCGGTCCCGACGCGATCCTCGTCGGGATCGCCGCGCCGGGTGAACTGATGATCACCGATTTTCAACCGCGTTGCCGCCCGCGGCGGCAAGGTATAGGTGCCGCTTTCGGCCCCCAGATCGATCAGCACAGGTGCGGCCTGCCACGCTGCGGCGAAACGCGAGGGCGGGGCCAGAAACATCACCGCCTGGCGGGATGGCACCGCCTCGCCGATGGTCGAAGGCACCAGCCGGTTGACCCACGCCCCCGCCGTCACCACCACCGCATCGCCACCGACCACCCCGCCGCCGGTCCTTACCAGACCCGCGTCCAGATCGACCGCCGCCACCCGGGTATCCGGGTGGAGCACCACTCCCAGCCCCGCGATCAGCTTGACCAGATCGGTCAGAATCCGGATCGGGTACAAAATCCCGGCCCCCTCGGTCCGCACCACCCGCGTCACCCCGTCGGGATTGACCATTGGATACCGCGCCATCGCCGCCTCGATCGGGATATCCTCGCACGCCACGCCCATCCGCCCCATCGAGCGCCGGGTGGTTTCGTACCATTCGCTCTCGCCGCGCATCAGATAAATCACCGGCATCGCATCGTAATGCGTGGCCCCGATCGCCGCCCACAGCGCCTCCCACACCCGGAACGCCGACGGCATCAGATACGCATAGCCCTCCATGTCGCCATAGGCGTGCCGGATGATCCGATGCTCGTCATACGACGATGCCCTGGCATAGGGCAGCGCGCCCTGCTCGAACAATTCCACCGCAAACCCGCGCCGCGCCAGCGCCCAGGCCGTGCTCAACCCGGCAATTCCGCCGCCGACCACCAGTACCTTGCCCCGGCTCACGCCATCACCTCGGCGCGCGGCGTCACCCACCCCTGCAACCGCCGCCAATCCGGGTCCAGCCCGGCAAACCGGGCCAACGACAATTTGCCGATCTCGGCAAACCCGCATCGCCCATCCACCACCAGATCCCGCACCGCCCGCCCGCTCGCGGGTGACAGGCCGAACCCCACGCTCGACATCGTCGCCACCGTCACGTTCCCCGGCGCTGCGGGCCGGTCCAGCACCGGGCGTCCGTCCGGCGTGTTCTCGACAATTCCGGCCCAGGAACGGATCACCCGCGCATGCGCGGCCTTGGGCAGTATCTGCGCCAGCCGCAACGCGATCTGGGTTATTGTCGGCGTCGAAGGCCGCGGCAGTTTGCTGGCGAGCGGCAGATCATCCATCCACTCGTGCCAGCCGCCGCCATAGGCCAGATTTCCCCGCAGCGTCTGGCGTCCATACA
>JAQTXO010000139.1 GCA_028688765.1 Acidiphilium sp.
GAGGCTCGCGACCTGCGGATCATCGGGGTCGAAGGGGTCGACATGGCGTTGCTGCGCGGAACGCCGTGGTTCGGCGCGACGTTGGCCGCACCCGGTCGGGAAGGCAGGCCGGATAAGTTCATTGACGTACGAGAGACGATCGAGCCAGTCGGGGTCGAATCGGCTGTCGAACCTGAAGCCGCCACGGTGGAGCGGCGACCTTCGCTTCTGATCAACCGCCCGGTCCGGTCCGGGCAATCAGTCGTTTTCGAGGAGGGCGATGTCACTGTGATCGGGCCGGTGTCGTCCGGGGCGGAGATCATCGCCGGAGGCTCGATTCACGTGTATGGCACCCTGCGTGGGCGGGCGGTGGCCGGGTTGCTCGGCGGGGCCGATGCGCGGATTTTCTGTTCTAAACTGGCGGCGGAACTGCTCGCGATCGACGGGTTGTACCGTACGGCAGATCACTGGGGTCATGGATTGCAGGGCAAAGCCGTGCAGATCTGGCTGGACGACAAGGAATTGCGCCTCGCGGCGCTGGATTAGGGAAGCACGCTATGTCGAAGGTTCTGGTCGTTACATCGGGCAAGGGCGGCGTCGGCAAGACAACGTCATCGGCGGCACTGGGCGCGGCACTGGCGCAGGCGGGACAGAATGTTGTCGTCGTCGATTTCGATGTCGGGTTGCGCAATCTCGACCTGATCATGGGAGCGGAGCGGCGGGTGGTGTTCGACCTTGTCAACGTGGTGCAGGGCGACGCCAAGCTCGCGCAGGCGCTGATCCGCGACAAGCGGGTCGAGACCCTGTCGCTGCTCCCGGCTTCTCAGACCCGCGACAAGGACGCGTTGACCCCGGAGGGTGTCGAGCGGGTGATCGGGGAATTGCGCGAGAAATTCGACTGGATCGTGTGCGACAGCCCGGCCGGGATCGAACGCGGGGCGACGCTTGCGATGCGTCATGCCGATATGGCGGTGGTGGTCACCAATCCTGAGGTCTCCTCGGTGCGGGATTCGGACCGGATCATCGGATTGCTGGATTCCAAGACAGCGCGCGCCGAAGCGGGCGAGACGATAGAAAAACATCTGTTGCTGACCCGCTACGATGCGGCGCGGGCGGCGCGTGGCGAGATGCTGAAGGTCGAGGATGTTCTCGAAATTCTGGCGATTCCGCTACTGGGGATCATTCCAGACAGTGAGGACGTGCTGAAAGCATCGAATGTCGGCTGCCCGGTCACGTTGCATAATCCGGCATCGGGGCCCGCGCGGGCTTACGCCGAGGCAGCGCGACGCTTGTTGGGCGAAGCGTTGACGGTGACCTTGCCGGTGGAAAAAAAGGGCTTCATGAGCCGGTTGTTTGGGCGGAACGTCGCATGAGCATCTTCAGTTTCTTCTCGCGGTCTCGCAATACGGCACCAGTGGCGCGGGAACGGTTGCAACTGTTGCTCGCTCATGAGCGAGCCTTGTCGGGTAAGTCGGATCTGGCAGCGATTCTGCAGGAGGAAATCCTCGCAGTGATTGCCAAGCACATCGCAATCGATCGGGAGAAGGTTAAGGTGAAACTCGACCGGGATGGCACGATATCGACTCTTGAGATCGACATCGAGATGCCGGAGGCGGTCGCGCTTAAGAATTGAGATATCAGGGTTTTTTATCCCCTTTTGCCAAAATGGACGCCGTTTTCGCCGTTGCCCTTGATGACGGTGCGCGCATCGGCTAGACCCCGTTTCACGCGTGGCCCAGGTAGCTCAGCTGGTAGAGCATGCGACTGAAAATCGCAGTGTCGGTGGTTCGATTCCGCCCCTGGGCACCATCTTCTTCTTTCTGGTGAGTGACATGGACGGGATCGAGACTGCAACGGACAGTCTGGAGCGACACCAGCATTTGAAGGAGCATCCCGAGGCGCATCACGCGCGGCGGATGGCGTTGCTGATCGGTATCCTGGCGGCATGCCTTGCGATCTGCGAGATGGGCGAGAAATCGGCGCAGAACGATTACATCGCTAAGCAGATCGCCGTGAGCGATACGTGGGCGTTTTATCAGGCGAAATCGATCAAGGCGGATATCGCGGCGAGTCAGGCCTCGACCTTGGCGGCCATGGCGCGAGGAAACGATCCGGCGGTGGCCGCGCTGGCCGAGGCGGCGCAGGCACATGCCGCCAAGGAGATTTCAGACCCGGCGGGGCGGGAAGGCAAAGCGCAGCTGAAACAGCAGGCTCTGCGCCAGACCGAGGCGCGCGATCATCAATTGGAGCGATACCATTTTCTGGAAATAGCGGTGGGAGCCTTGCAGATTGCCATCGTCCTTGCTTCGGTATCAGTGGTGACCGAGATCGTTGGCTTTGGGTTCGTCTCGCTCGGGCTGGGTCTCCTGGCGTTTATCGGCGGCATGGCGGTGATGGCGTTGCTTTGATTTTTTGCAGGCATCACCTACCCCCTGTTCAAAGTTTCTGCGAATCGTTACAAGAATCGGGGCTCGCCGATTCGTTCTTGGCGGGTGCGTAGGATTCTTCAACCAGCCGGAAGCCCGGCATCGGTTCGTCCATCATGGCGATGGGGCCGATCAAGAACAGGAAAGGGGCTTCGACCATGTCGAAAGCGTTTCTCGCGGAAGTCATTCAGAAGTCGGCAAACCTCACCGGCGTGGCCTCGAACCGGACCGCGACCGAGCTGATGGAAGCGATCGTCAAGGAACTTAAGAAGAACGGCAAGTTCACTCTGCCGAGTTTTGGAACCTTCACCGTCCGCAAGACCAAGGCGCGAAAGGGCGTCAATCCTCGGACCGGCGAGGAGATCAAGGTGAAGGCGGGCAAGACGGTTCGGTTCAAGGCTTCGCCATCGCTCAAAAAGATGGTCTGATCGGTGGGCTGGTGCCGTATAACGGCTTGAATTGATCGAGTTGAACGATTGAATATAACGGCCGGATGTAAGTTCGGCTGTTATTTCCGGATTATATAAATTAAAATAGCAAACACCGCCGGGCTGGCTCAGGGACGTTGTTATCCGAGGAATCGTAGGTGTAACATCATTTAGACACGAAATTCTGGCGAGAAATAAAATTTGAAACGTGTCTTTGTTAAAAAATACTCTGTTATCAAAAGTAGAATAAACAAAATGTAAATAGATTGCAACTGATCGGCGCTCCTGATACGTAGTGATTACGCAGGGTTTAGTGCAGGAGCGGACAATGGGTGACATAACTGTAATCTCCGCCGCCATCGGTCGTTCGACGATCGCCGGTACCGTCGGCAAAGGCGACGCCTCGCTCGATTCCGGGGAGCTTGCCGCCGATCGTATTGTCGAAAACGTCACGCTGGAACCATGTGTCCGTTCTCCAGACGCGACGGAAGGGGGCGGCGTCGATCTGACCGTGTGTTTCCTTGAGGGCACCCGATTACTCGGTCTGCATGGCGACATCGCGGTCGAGGATATGGAACCGGGGGATCGGCTGATTACCGACAGCGGCGCAATGCGGCCCGTCAAATGGGTCGGTCGGCGCCTGATCGAAGCCACGCGCCATCCGCGTCCCGAGACGGTCTGGCCGATCCGGATCGAAGCCGGGGCGATCGACCATGGGTGGCCGGAGCGCCCACTCTACCTGTCGCCCGATCACGGCGTCTATCTCGATGGGTGCCTAGTTCCTGCAAAGGCGCTCCTGAATGGTCGGTCGATTATTCAGGAAAAGCGCGATCGGATCATTTATTATCACGTCGAACTCGAGAGCCATGACATTCTGCTAGCGGAATCTCTGCCGGTCGAATCCTATCTCGATACCGGCCATCGCGACTTCTTCGAGAACGGGACCGGCGCGATTGTTCTGCATCCGCATCTGACGCAGACGACCCGCATGGCCGGCTGTGCGCCATTCATCAATGACGGCGATGGCCTCGACCGGATCAGACAGCGCCTGATGGATCGGCTTCCAGCGTTGCAGCGCAGCGCCGACTGCCGTCTGCGCGCACTGCATAACTCGGTCGAACTCCGGGTGACCGCGATTGACCAGTTGAACTTTCGGGTTGACCTTGCCGATAGTCAGGGCGATCTCGTTCTTCTCTCGAACGCTATGGTGCCGGCTGAGTGCGATGCAGCCTCACGCGATCACCGCCGACTCGGGATTGATGTTGCATCGCTCGAAGTCGAGACCGTGGGGGGTAACCGGAGGATTGCCCTGTCCGACCGGTCGCTGCGCTCGGGATGGCACAACGATGAATTCACCCATCGCTGGACCAATGGGGAGGCGGTGATACCCGCAGCGATGCTCGAAGGCGGCCATGCTCTGTCGATCCGGCTGAACGAAACGGCGCGATACGCGGTCGATCCTGCAGCCGAGCGCCATGCATCCCGCGTCGCCGATCTGGTCATGACCCGCCAGATGAGTGCCCTGCGCCAACTCGGGTTCCTAGAATAGCCGGAGTCGTCGGGCTCGTCGCCTCCTGCGTCATAGCGATGTGCGCGGAGCTTTCGCACCTTCGATCGACGGATCGATCGTGACCAACGCTCCCGATCGCCATTGCTGCAGCGTGGCGAAGCTCGCGCGGTTTTGGCCGTCGGCATCGAAATCGACCCCCCAACCGTTCGCCAACGCACCGCGCTTGCGTTTGAGTGCGGTCAGTGCCGCCCCAAGACTCCGGCCCTGATCGAGGGCGGTAATGACGAGCATGGTCCCCACGTAAGTCGTGAGGCTGATGCTGCTGTGCGGCGGCGTTGCATAGCGATCGCGGTATGCCCGCAAAATCGCCTGCGCGGGTTTATCATAAAGCGGTGCATCGACGACCATGGTATGCTCGATGCGATGACCAAGAGCATCACCGATTGCCGACATGCCATATCCGCTTCCGGCGCCGATGATCATGCGCGGTCGCCATGCCGCGATCGCCAGGGCTTCGTAAAGCAGTATGACGTGCTCCGGTCGCCCGGCATGGATCAGTAAGTCGATTCGGGCGCGCTGCATCCGCTCGACCTGATTCGAAAGGTCCAGCTTGTCCGAAGCATACCCCATCACGAGCAGGACAGGGAGCTTCGCCTGCTTAGCCTGGGCCAGCATAGATGCGGCAAAGGCCCCATCAGTGGCACCGTCATCGAACAGGAGTGCCACGCGCAGCGTCCCAGGAGCGCGATGCCATGCCGGTGCCAGCAGGCCCGTAATTGCTGCAATGGTACGAATTGCGAGATCGGTCGTCGTAAGCCCCGTACGATGGAGCATTTTGAACCCGCGTGTGGTGATCGCATCGGCTGGCGCATCGAGTTCGACGTAGGGGATGTTCGCAAGTTCCGCAGCCGCCGTCGCTGCAAAAGAGCGGGATGAGGACATTGTCCCGAGGCAGGCGGTCGGCGGGGTTGAGGCTGCCAGGGCAGCGATGCTCTTCGTGGGGTCCGCCGCTTCGGCACGGATCAGCCGGATAGGGTTCGGCCGAGACCGATTGGCGGTATCGAGGGCAAGAGTCACGCCGCGCCACGCCTCGTCACCTGCAAGCGCTTCCGGACCTGAACTGGGAAACAATCCGCAGAGGGTTGGTTGAGACGGGGGCGGCGGAGCCTTTGCGCCACCGGCGGCGATCGCGCTCTCCGGGGAGACCGCTACGGCAGCGAGCCCGGCAAACCCCGCACCGATCAGAGAGCGACGATCGAGCCGGGAACCGTAAGGTGAATGTGGGGGCGGTGGCGCGGTCATGCTGCCTATATATAGAGTGTGTTCGCGAGAGCGATGGGTGCCGACCCGTGCCGGTCGTCTCGCGCATTATCATGAATCAGGAGCCTCGCCATGAGCATTCCCGCCGAGATGCGTCATATCACCTTCAATCAACCAGGCGGTCCGGACGTGCTGTATCTGACCACCGGGCCGGTGCCATCGCTGCGGCCCGGCGAAATCCTCATCAAGGTGGCGGCTGCCGGGGTGAACCGACCTGACATCCAGCAACGGAAAGGTGCTTATCCACCGCCGCCCGGTGCGAGCCCCATTCTTGGACTGGAGGTTGCCGGGGAGGTAGTGGCCTGTGGGCCAGAGGTTACAAACTGGAATCGCGGCGATCATGTCACGGCTCTGTGCAATGGCGGCGGATACGCCGAATTTGTCGCCGTGCCGGCTGGACAGTGCCTGCCTTGGCCCGCTGGCTTCGATGCGGTTCAGGCGGCCTCCCTTCCCGAGACGTTCTTTACCGTTTGGGCCAATTTGTTCCAACTCGGACGACTCGTGCCCGGAGAGACGGTTCTGGTTCACGGCGGAACGTCCGGGATTGGCGTAACTGCAATTCAACTGGGTGTCGCCTTCGGCGCGGAGATGTACGCAACCGCCGGATCGGGTGCGAAGTGCGCCGCCTGCCTCGAATTGGGTGCGACTGGCGCCATCAATTATCGGGAGGCTGATTTCCTGTCCGACATCAAGGAAATGACCCAGGGAGCCGGAGTCGATGTGATCCTCGACATGGTCGGTGCGCCTTATGCGCAGCGCAATCTTTCCGCCCTCAAGCGCGACGGCAGGTTGGTGCAGATTGCGTTCATGCAGGGAAACGTGGCGCAGGAGTTCGACCTGCTGCCGATCATGGTCAAGCGGCTCACCGTCACGGGATCGACGATGCGACCCCGTACCGCTGCGGAAAAAGCGGCGATTGCGACCCAACTTCACGAAACCGTGTGGCCATGGTTGGAGGCAGGCCGCGTCCGACCCGTCATAGCGGAAACTGCTTCATGGGAGAGTGTATCAAAAATGCATCAAGTGATGGAAAATAGCTCTCATATCGGTAAAATTATTCTAAAAGTCAGTTAGAGAGAATTAGCCCATATTTAGCAGTGCCTCGAATAAACCGCATAATATCAGCATCTTACACTCTTAAAAAAATCCGAGTGGCACTACAATAGTATCCAATGGGGATCAGACGGTGAGTTTCTGGATCCCTCCT
>JAQTXO010000140.1:0-1450 GCA_028688765.1 Acidiphilium sp.
AAATCGGCGTACCGGGGAGGAAATCAAGATCCCGGCTCCGACCTCGGTGCGCTTCAAGCCCGGCAAAACCCTCAAGGACGGCGTGAACTAGGCATTGCACTCCGCCGGTGGCAGCACCCGCAGCCGCCGGCAGGCATCCCTCGACCATTTTTTGCCATCGTGCGCCCGTGCTGCAATGGGTTGCCGATTCGGGCGGTTAGCTCAGCGGTAGAGCGTCTCGTTTACACCGAGAGGGTCGGCGGTTCGAAACCGTCACCGCCCATACCGACTCCCCTTCTGAAATTTGGCCCAAGCTTGACCAGAGTTCATCTCACGGATGGACATCTGACAGACGGTGGTCCCCATCTTCCGGCTGTGATCAACACTGAGGAGGATTCACATATGCGCAAAATCATCAAACCCGTTTTCGCTCTTGGCTTGGTGCTCGCCCTGGCGGCGTGCGGCTACTCGCCGGGAACCCGCGCCCTCAGCGGTGGTGCTCTTGGTGCCGGCGCCGGTGCTGGCATTGCGGCACTGACCGGCGGCAAGCCTGCCACCGGCGCATTGATCGGAGGGGGCGCAGGGGCCATTGGCGGGGCGGTCACGTCACCGCAATAACCCGCTACGCTTGACGCCTACAGGCCGGCGCGTTACGAGCACGTCCAAGACGCGGGTGTAGCTCAGTTGGTTAGAGCGCCGGCCTGTCACGCCGGAGGTCGCGGGTTCGAGCCCCGTCACTCGCGCCATATATTCTTTCAGTGACAACCATCTATTCAATAAATTTGATGGAACACAATAAGGGGATTGGTCCTTCGCGGCGGATCGCATTGCTTGATCTGTTTCGTGCGCAGTACGACATGCGGAAAGCAGACTTGGTCGAAACCTCGTGTTACAGGTGACCCCGGGATCTGGCGTTTCGGGACATGAGAGGGGCAGACGGCGATGCCGCAGGACTTGGCGCATTTTTTCCCGATCCTGGTTTTTCTGGGAATCGCAGGCCTGATCGGGGCCGCCTTCGTGATCGGCTCCCTCCTCGTCGCGCGACAGAACCCGTATGGTGAAAAACTCAGCGCCTATGAATGTGGCTTCGAACCGTTCAGCGATGCGCGCCGCAAGTTCGACGTCCGCTATTATCTCGTTGCGATCCTTTTCATTATCTTCGATGTCGAAGTTGCGTTCCTGTTCCCGTGGGCGGTCAGCCTGTCGCGGATCGGCACGCTGGGATTCTGGTCGATGATGGGGTTCCTCGCAATTCTCGTTGTCGGCTTCATCTACGAATGGCGGAAAGGCGCGCTCGACTGGGAATAATCCCGGCGAATACCTGCGTTGCCGCGGCATACTGTGGCATCGCGTATCGATGTGGTTATTGGCCGGCAACGGTCTGATCGGAAGGCATGAGATGAACGCCGTGCAGCAACCCGAAATCGCCTGGAACCGCGAGGCGCTCGCGCCCGGTGCGGAGCAGGACGCC
>JAQTXO010000140.1:1460-6864 GCA_028688765.1 Acidiphilium sp.
CATCACCGGTGAAATCGCGGGCAAGGGCTTCGTGGTCGCCAATCTCGACAAGCTGGTGAACTGGGCACGCACCGGCAGCCTCTGGCCGATGACCTTCGGACTTGCCTGCTGTGCGGTCGAAATGATCCACGCCTACATGCCGCGCTGGGACCTCGACCGGTTCGGCATCATCCCGCGCAACTCCCCGCGTCAGAGCGATGTCATGATCGTCGCGGGCACCCTCACCAACAAAATGGCTCCCGCGTTGCGCAAGGTCTACGACCAGATGCCCGAGCCTCGCTGGGTCATCTCGATGGGCAGTTGCGCCAATGGCGGGGGTTATTATCACTTCTCCTATTCCGTCGTGCGCGGCTGTGACCGGATCGTTCCTGTTGATATCTACGTCCCCGGCTGCCCGCCGACCGCCGAGGCACTGGTCTACGGCATCATGCAGCTTCAGAAAAAAATCCGCCGGACCGGAACCATCTTCCGTGAGTGACACCGCCCCCCCCGACATGCCGGCTCCGGCGGTCGATCCGTTCGAGGCGGCGCTCGGTGCGCTGCCCGGGGCTGCTGCCGTTTTCATGGAACGTGATGAGCGTATCCTGCTTGCGGGACGCGATCGCCTGCTCGCCCTCATGACCACGCTGCGCACCGATCCGCGATTTGCCTTCGAGCAATGCATGGATGTCTGTGGGGTCGACTGGCCGGAACGCGCCGAGCGCTTCGATGTCGTCTACAATCTCCTTTCGGTCAGCCGCAACGATCGCCTCCGCGTCATCGTCGGCACCAACGAAACCACGCCGGTTCCGAGCGTCACCGCCGTCTGGCCGGGCACCGCCTGGTGGGAGCGCGAGGTGTTCGATCTGTTCGGTATCACCTTCGATGGTCTTGCCGATCATCGCCGGATCGTGACCGATTACGGATTCGAAGGTCACCCGCTCCGCAAGGACTTCCCGCTCACCGGCCATGTCGAACTCCGCTACGACGAGGATCAGAAACGCGTGATCTACGAGCCGGTCGCTCTCACCCAGGAATTCCGCAATTTCGACTTCCTCTCGCCGTGGGAAGCCATGACCACGCTGCCCGGCGATGAAAAGGCGATCCGCCGTCCCGCCGAAGCCGAACCTGCGCCCAAGCCGGGAGCAAAGCCATGAGCGGCGGTCTGCACGAGGCGGCTCCGGGGCGCGAACTGCGCACGCTCGAACTCGAACGCCACACCGTCAATGTCGGCCCGCAACACCCGGCCACTCATGGTGTGCTGCGTCTGATCATGGAACTCGAAGGCGAAACCGTCACCCGCGCCGATCCGCATATCGGGCTGCTCCATCGCGGCACCGAAAAACTGATCGAATACAAATCCTATCTCCAGGCGGTGCCGTATTTCGACCGGCTCGATTACGTCTCGCCGATGTGCTGCGAGCACGCCTTCGCGCTCGCCACCGAAAAGCTCCTCGGCATCACGGTGCCCGATCGTGGCCAATGGATCAGGGTGCTGTTCTCCGAAATCACCCGCATCCTGAACCATCTGCTCACCGTGGTGCATCTCGCGCTCGACATTGGCGCGCAATCGCCCAGCCTTTGGGGCTACGAGGAACGCGAGAAGCTCCTCACCTTCCACGAGGCGGTTTCCGGCGCGCGCTTCCACGCCAATTATTTCCGCCCCGGCGGCGTCTCCAAGGATCTGCCTGCCGGCCTCGCGGACGACATATGGGCGTGGAGCGAAACCTTCCCGAAATTTCTCGACGATCTGCAGAACCTGCTCAACGGCAACCGCATCTTCCGTCAGCGCCTCGTCGATATCGGCATCATCTCGGCGGCCGATGCGCTGGGCATGGGGTTCTCCGGCCCCAATCTGCGGGCCGCCGGCGTCGCGTGGGATCTTCGCCGTGCCCAGCCTTACGACAAATATGCCGAGGTCGAGTTCGACATTCCGGTAGGCCGCCACGGCGATTGTTTCGATCGCTACCTCGTCCGCATCGGCGAGATGGGCGAGAGCCTGAAAATCATCCGCCAGGCCCTTGAGAAAATGCCTCAGGGTCCGGTCAAGGTGCAGGACAACAAGATCACCCCCCCCAAGCGCGCTGAAATGAAGCGCTCGATGGAGGCGCTGATCCATCATTTCAAACTCTACACCGAGGGCTATCACGTCCCGGCGGGCACCACCTATACCGCGGTGGAGGCTCCAAAAGGCGAATTCGGAGTGTATCTGATCGCCGATGGCACCAATCACCCGTATCGCTGCAAAATCCGCGCGACCGGATTTTCGCATCTTCAGGCGCTCGAACTGATGTCGAAGGGTCATCTCCTCGCCGACGCGATTGCCGTGCTCGGCTCGCTCGACATCGTGTTCGGCGAAGTGGACCGCTGAGCATGACCGATCCGATCCAGCCCGATCATTTCGCCTTCGACGAAGTGAGTGAAGCGAAAATCCCCGGAATCATCGCGAAATATCCCGAAGGCCGGCAGGCCAGCGCGGTGATGCCGCTGCTCGATCTCGTACAGCGCCAGATGGCCCGTACCACCGGTCACGCCTGGGTTCCGACCGTCGCGATGGACGTGGTGGCCGCGCGTCTCGGCATGCCACCCATCCGCGTCTACGAGGTCGCGACTTTCTACACCATGTTCCACCTCAAGCCGGTTCAGAAGTTCCACCTTCAGGTCTGTACCACGACCCCCTGCTGGCTGCGCGGTTCGGATGACGTGCGCGATGCCTGCATCAGGGCAGTTGCCGCCCATGGGGACCTGTTCAGCATGGAGGAACTCGAATGCGTGGGCGCCTGCGTCAATGCGCCGGTTCTGGTCATCAACGACGATTATTACGAAGATCTCGACGGTGAGCGGACCGAAGCCCTGCTCACCGCCTTTCGCGAGGGACATCCGCCAAAGCCCGGCTCGACCATCGGCCGGCAGAACTCCGCCCCCGAAGGCGGGCGCACCACATTGTTCGGCGATGTCACCCGCAACGCCACCGGAGCAGAGTCCTGATGTTGAGCGACAAGGACCGCATTTTCACCAATCTCTACGGCATCCATGACTGGCATCTCGCCGGCGCCCGCGCGCGCGGCGACTGGGACGGCACCGCCGATATCCTCGCCCGTGGCCGCGATGCGATTATCGAGGAAATGAAAGCCTCGGGTCTGCGTGGACGCGGCGGCGCCGGGTTCCCGACCGGGTTGAAATGGTCGTTCATGCCCAAGCAGAGCGATGGGCGGCCGAGTTACCTCGTGGTCAACGCCGATGAAAGCGAGCCCGGCACCTGCAAGGACCGCGACATCATCCGCCACGACCCGCACAAACTCGTCGAAGGCTGCCTGATCGCGAGCTTCGCGATGGGCGCTCACAAGGCCTTCATCTATATTCGCGGCGAGTACTACAACGAATACCTCAATCTTCAGACCGCGGTCGATGAAGCGCGCGAGGCCGGGCTGATCGGCCCGAATGCGAGCGGTTCGGGCTGGGATTTCGATATCACCATCCATCGCGGCGGTGGTGCCTATATCTGCGGCGAGGAATCCGCCCTGCTCGAAAGCCTCGAAGGCAAGAAGGGCATGCCCCGGATGAAGCCGCCGTTTCCTGCCGCCATGGGGGTCTATGGTTGCCCGACCACGGTCAACAACGTCGAATCGATCGCCACCGTTTCGACCATCATGCGGCGTGGTGCCGCCTGGTTCGTCGGCCTCGGGCGGCCGAAAAACTCGGGGACCAAACTTTACTGCATTTCCGGCCACGTCAACAAACCCTGCACCGTGGAAGACGAACTCGGCATCCCGATGCGCGAATTGATCGAGCGCCATGCCGGCGGGGTGCGCGGCGGATGGGACAATCTTCTGGCCGTGATCCCCGGCGGTTCTTCGGTCCCGATGATCCCGAAATCGGTCTGTGACAATGCGTTGATGGATTTTGACTCCCTGCGCGAAGCCGGCAGCAGCCTCGGCACCGCCGCCGTCATCGTGATGGACAAATCGACCGATCTGATCCGCGCGATCGCCCGAATTTCGGCGTTCTACAAACACGAAAGCTGCGGCCAGTGCACACCCTGCCGCGAAGGCACCGGCTGGGTCATGCGCATGATGAACCGCATGGTCGAGGGCAGGGCGGAATACGCCGAGATCGACCTGATGGAACAAGTCACCCGCCAGCTCGAAGGCCACACGATCTGCATGTTGGCCGATGCGGCAGCCTGGCCGGTTCAGGGTCTGCTGCGCCACTTCCGCCCGATGGTCGAACAGCGCATCACGGACTACAAGGCGCGCACCGCGCCCCGGATTGCAGCGGAATGACGGAGCCTGGCCATGCAGCACAGTGAATTGAACGAATCCCTGCAGATTACCTCATCCGACATCTCCGATTCGGTGTTCGAGATGGTGAAGCTGGATCGGGTCAGCTTCACAAACGCCGGCATGGCCGGTGCGCGCTTTACCGATGTCAACATGTCCGGCGTGGCGTTCAGCGCGGTTGATCTCTCCGGCGCGCGGATCGAGGATGCATTGCTGCCCGGCATGGTGGTGAAGGACGCCAATATGTCCGGCGCCCGATTTCAGGACGTCTCACTGGCCGGTGCCATCATCGATCAGGCCGATCTGTCCGGCGTGATGATTTCCGAATGCACGCTGGCGGGCATGAAGATCGACGGCATCGAGGTCGAAGAACTGCTCGCCGCCTATCGGAGGCAACGCTGATGCCCAAGGTCACCGTCGACGGGATCGAACTCGAAGTCCCCAACGGATTTTCCGTACTTCAGGCCGCCGAAGCCGCCGGCAAGGAAATTCCGCGCTTCTGCTACCACGAACGTCTCTCGATCGCCGGCAACTGCCGGATGTGCCTGGTCGAGATCGAAAAAATGCCCAAGCCGGTCGCCTCCTGCGGTCAGCCGGTGGGCGAAGGCATGGTGATCTTCACCGACACCGAAAAAGTCCGGCAATCCCGCCGCAACGTCATGGAATTCCTGCTGATCAACCACCCGCTCGATTGCCCGATCTGCGATCAGGGCGGCGAGTGCGACCTGCAGGACGAAGCCATGGGCTATGGCCGCGATCACACCCGCTATCACGAAAACAAGCGCGCCGTGACCGACAAATATTTCGGCCCCCTGGTCAAGACCGTGATGACCCGCTGCATCCAGTGCACCCGCTGCGTCCGCTTCCTCGCGGAAGTCGCCGGCGTCCCCGAACTCGGCGGGACTTCACGTGGCGAAAACCTCGAGATTACCAACTATGTCGAGCGCGGTCTGTCCTCGGAGCTTTCAGGCAACATCATCGACCTCTGTCCGGTCGGCGCGCTCACCGCAAAACCCCACGCCTTCGTCGCGCGCACCTGGGAACTCCGCAAAACCGACAGTATCGACGTGTTCGATGCGATCGGCACCAATATCCGCATCGATTCCCGCGGTGGCGAGGTGCTGCGCATCCTGCCCCGGATCAAC
>JAQTXO010000141.1 GCA_028688765.1 Acidiphilium sp.
CGGGTGAGTTGCAGCGAGGCGATGTCGACCTCGGCGTAAACTGCAGATGGCGCGGCAGGTGATGGGAATAAGGATGCCTGAACGGCGGTCGACGGGGTCGGTGGAGCTTGGTGTCCAGCATCCGATCTGGCTGCCCCTGGCCGGGCCGCGATGAGACGGCCGGCATATCGTTGAGCCAAGGTCTCGATGATCTCGGGTTCTGCGAGCATACCGACCTGTCCGGCAAGCAAGGCGTCGATCCTGCCACACAGCGCCTGCCAGTCGCTCTGTGGCAGGTCGAACTGGCGGCCAAGGTTGAGCAGGGTGATCATCGGCATCCTCATAGCCGCATGCGATGGCCAGTATGCGCGTCCGCAGGATGTCGGCAACGCTGTGGGTGATGAGCCGCGGATCGCGCGGATCGGAAATCAGCTTGGCGAACCTCGCGGCAATGCCGAGCGCCTTTTCGACCGCCCCCAGAATCATCACCCCTCCGTCCGACGTCAGGCGTCCACCATCACGGGATAATTCTTCGTAAACTACATTCTCAGCACGGTAACGCCACGTTAACATTTGGCGGTATATAACCTTATTTATTGGACGAAACGGTTCCATGGGTCCACCCCAAGGAGGTAATTGATTGACCCACAACATTGCCCTAGGGCAAGCAAATCCTTGGCGGTCTCTGCCCGGGCTCGATCAGTTGCTGGTTGCCGGATCCGATCCCGCAGGCTTCATGGCAGATCTACTCGACATGCTGATTACCATCCCAGGTGTCGATGCTGCCTGGATTGGTCGCCCTGACGCTGACGGCTGGCTGATACCTGAGGTCATGCGTTCACCAGACATGCCCGTGCTGCGGGACAAAGAGCACATGATCGATCTTAAAGGCGGGGAACGGTCACACGGCCCGGCGGCGCGCGCCTGGTGTAGCGGAGTTGCCGCGCTTTCATCGGACATCATGCAGGATAGCGGGCTCGATCCATGGCGACAGGACTGGATACGCCTCGGGTTTCGGGTTGGAGCCGCCATTCCACTTAGCGGCACTCATGGACCACATCGCATCCTCAACCTCTATTCGCGTGAAGCGAATTTCTTCCATGTCACCTGGCCGATCGGGCTGCTGACCGAGTTCGGTATGATGATTGGCTCGGCCATCGAAACCCGGGTCGGCCATCAGGCCGTTCAGCGATCAAATCGCCTGCTCGACACATTGATGATCGGGTTAGAAACTCTATTGAATCCCACGAGCGAAACCGAGGTCCTACACGGAATCTGCAAGCGATTGAGCGAAACCGGGCTGTTCGTTTGTGCCGCGATCGGCCATGTCGACCGTCAGGGGCTGTTTAGCTACCCTATCGCGGCGGGCAAGGACGCGGTAAATGTCCGTCAGCTGCAACAAGTCACGACCCAGGCCGGCTCCCAGCAATTACTTGGCCTCTCGGCCTGGAAGACCGGCACCCTGCAGATCGAGAGCCATTACGCATCGTGCGTCCGCCTGGCGCCATGGCGCGAGATCGCTTTGCGCGGTGGCTGGCAGTCGGCTGCTGCTGCACCGATCTGCCGGGGGGGCTCGATCGCCGCCGTGTTGTTCCTGGTCTCCGATGACACTGCCGTGGTCGATTCCGAAACTCGTCGCCTAATTGCCCAGCTAGCCAGCAACATTGGTCGCGCACTTGATGAGATCGATCTGAAGGCCGCTCTGCGCTCGGAGCGTGAGGCGCAGAGCAACATTGCCCGGCGCGGTGGTCTGACCGACCTACCGAACCGGCGTGCCTTCGAAGAGGTGCTACCTCGGGCTCTCGCCCATGCCACCAGCACCGGCAGCGTGGTCGGGCTGGGTATGCTTGATCTCGACAATTTCAAGCCGATCAACGATCTCTACGGCCACGCCGCCGGCGATCTCGTGTTGCACACTCTGGGGCGCCGCCTGAGGGCGGCGCTTCGCGAGGTTGATTTCGTCGCCCGGATGGGCGGTGATGAATTCGCCCTGATCATCGAAGATCTCACCACAATCGAGCGGATCGAGGGGTTCTTCGCCCGGTTGGGCAACATGATCCATCAGCCGATCACACTGGAGCAAGGCAGAGTGGTCGTGATCGAGGCAAGCCTCGGTTTCACGTTCTTCCCGGCCGATAACCATCCTCCGGAAACGCTGATCCGGCACGCCGATATGGCGCTGTATGCCAGCAAAGCGGCAAAGGCCACCCGAACCAAATTCTGGACCACCTACCAGGAGGTTACCGGCACCGCCCCGGCGCAGTCGCACTGCCGGAGTCTGCTGATCCAAAACTGTGTTGAGGTGCACTACCAGCCGATTATCGAAGTCAGAACTGGAGCCATTGTGACGATAGAGGCTTTGGCCCGACTGCGGGACGGTGATCGCCTGCTTTACCCCGACGTTTTCCTGCCCGAGTTGACTGCCGAGGATCGTGAGACCCTGTTCCAGCAGGTGCTGCAGCAAGGTATCGCGGCGTTGGTACACCTCGGACCGCAGGCATCATCCCTCCAATTGTCGATCAATATCGACGCTGAGGTGCTGGCACGGGGCCATGTGCCGTCCCTGATCGCGGCGGCGCTCGCGGAACGACGATCACTCCGGCTCGACTGATGATGGAATTGCTGGAGAGCCATGAGTTTCCCGATCACGCAACCGCTCTCCGCAACCTTATTCCGGTACGGCGCTTAGGCGTGACCATCGCGATCGACGACCTCGGTATCGAGTTCTCGACGTTGAAACGGGTACAGCGCCTGCCGGTCGATTGCCTGAAGATCGACAGGGTGTTTCTCTCCGAAGTGATGGAAAATCCAAACGATCTGTCGTTCCTGGCGGCCTACATCACTATGGCGGCAAGCCTTGGTGTCACACTGTGCATCGAAGGCGTCGAAACCGCCGACATGCTCGACGCACTGCGAATTCTCGGCGCCCCGCTGGCGCAGGGATTCGGCATCGCGCGGCCAATGGAGATTGATGCCCTGTCCTCGTCGATCGGCAGCCGAGCAATACGTCCGATCAAGGGGCCGCCGCGCACGCTGCTCGGCGCCTATGCGTTGCATATCCGCTGGGTTAGAGTGCTTCTGTTCGCACCACACGAGCGCGCTCTGTGGCATTATTTGGGCCGTGCTTCGAAGCTATCGCTCGTTATGTTCCTGCGCCGTGCTGGCCTTGAACAAACCGATTTGGGCAGGGCCTACGCGGCGTTGATGCTGCTGACCGACGAGACCGCACTCGACATCCTCGCGGTCACTACTGCGTCCGACCTGGTTAGACAGCTGTTGCGCGAAGCGGTGGTCAGTCAGCGATTGGCTCGTACCGCGGTCGGAGATAAGACTGCATGTCCGTTCCCACGCTTGCGTGGTTGGCCCTACGCTGCGCGAGGACGAGCGTTGCCCGCATTGGGCGGCCCTGTCCTCAGCGCAGGCGGATGATTTAAGAAACTCCTACCAGCAATCCCCTTCGGAGGAAAGCAGATCGGCGTCGAACAGAACATAATTCGGGCTAACAGCTAGCAACCCTTCTGTGCCAAAACTGAGCGGATTCTTTGGAGCTGCACCATGCGACTAGCGCGTCTGCCATTTCTGATGTCCGGACCAAACGTCACGGCCGACATGCAGAGCGAGATGCTCGATACCCTGAGACCGAAGGTGGGCGAGATCGCGATCGGTACGACTGTACTGGTGATCCTCGCCTATTTGGCGTGGCACGTCACGTACCAAACATTCTTTCTCTGGTGGGCGGGGATCGCCGTCTTCGTCGCATTACTCCGTCTGGGTCTTGGTGCGGCATATGCCAAGACAACCAATCCTTCCGCCATCCACAAATGGTCGGTGGCGTTCACGTGCGGCTGTTGGATGGCTGGCGCTTTGTGGGGCGCGGGCAACGTCGTTCTCCTGCTGCATCGCGAAACTGGACTCCAGCTGATGTTAATTTCGGGACAGGCGGGAGCGGTCAACGCGACTGCCACCCGGCGCTTCGTCTCGCCGGCGGCCTCAATCGGATTGGCGCTGCTTGTGCTCATCCCGACCATAGTAATAGCTCTCGTACGCTACAACATTTATTTCGGTTTCTTCGCTTGCATGTCGCTATCATACTTGGTCGCGACGATAAAAGAGATTGCCAGGGCGGGCGAGCAATCGATCGCGATGATGCAGGCGAGAGCGGAAAACGCGTCATTGGTCACGCGACTGAGTGAGGTCAACCAGGTGTTGCGCGAAAGCAACGTGGCTTTGGCCGATCTGAGCATGACGGACGAACTTACCGGCATCGCCAATCGTCGGCACTTCATGGAAGTTTTGAAGCGGCGGTTGCAGGAGAGCATGGATCGCGACGAGGCTGTCGCCTTGCTGTCGGTCGACGTCGATTATTTCAAAGCCTACAATGACAGATATGGGCATCCGGCGGGCGATGTCTGCTTGCGGCGATTGGCACAGGCGATGCGACTGGTGGTTCGTGGCGAGGAGGATCTGGCGGCGCGCATCGGCGGTGAAGAGTTCACAATCTTATTAGCTTGTTCGGCTACCGAGGAAGCGACCCTCATCGCGCGGCGACTGATCGAGGCCGTCGCCAACATGAACATCAAGCATGAAGCATCGGCACATCAGCATGTCACTGTAAGTATCGGTGTCATTTCCGCTATTGCCAGCCCCAGCAGAGACAACGATTGGTTCATGGAACGCGCGGACCTGGCCCTGTATGAAGCAAAGTCACGTGGTCGAAATCAATCCTGTACCGCAACACGCTTGATCGGACTCCTCGGTCATACGACGTATTCACCCGTCTCTGATCCGCATCGTCGCGCTGGTTTCGCATCGTCCGGCACGGCTCCCAGCGCAGGGCTGTTCAACCCTCTGAACTGATCGAGCCCTGACCCTAATATGCAACTGGCCGTCGGAAGGTGAGGCGGAGGCATTTTGTTGATTTCTGCGGGGATCGATCTGGAATCGGTGAACCCGCCGGCAATTCCGCTAAACTGAAGTTTTCACTGATGTGAACGCAAACACCCTGCATTTATCGGTGAAGTTTCTGATCTGGTTTTGACGTTTACTGGACACGCATGGGGTCGATCCCGATCAAGGCGAAGGCGGCGGTTTGCAGCGGTGTGGGGTTTGCCAGGGTGGTGAAGGTGGCGTTTGGGGCCTTGGGCAGGGCTGCGGTGTTGAGGGTCTGGGTCGCGAGATGCGCCATCAGATCGGTGAAGCTCGAAATCGGCAGGTTCTGGTCGTTGCGGCGTCTCCCACGCTTGCGATCGGCGGCCGGGGATATTGCCGCAGGGGCAACCGGCGATGGGCGTTCGGCCTCGGCTCCCGGCCGGTCGTGATCCTGGAACAGCAGAGGCTTGAGGGCATCGCGCAGATGCCACTCGACGTAATAGGCCATCATGCAAAGGAAGACATGGGCACGCACCCGCGGTGAGAGCCAGTGATGCACCGGGCGGATCGCGAGGTCGACCGATTTGAGGGTGCGGAACGCCCGTTCCACCCGCGAGAGGTCCTTGTAGGCTGACACGGCTTCGGTCTCGGTCATGACGTCCGCGCTCACACTGGTGCGGATGACATAGATGCCGTCGAGGGCCGCCTCGCGCGCGATGCTGGCGGCGTTGCGCTGGAAATCGAAGCTGCTGGCAGTGATGGTCAGGTCGAAATGCTTGGCCATCTTGCGCTTGTTGATCACCGCCCCCACCGCCAGCCCGATCGCGACCTCGCCGTGAAGAGGGGCGCGTTTGCGCCGTGTCGCATCCCGGATCCGCGCCAGTTCCGTCTCGGTAGCCGCCAGCAGCGCCTCGCGCTTGCGCCGCCGTTCGCTCGCAAGTGCTGCGTTGCGACAGGCGATCAACCGCTCGCCCGGATAATCGGGCGATGTGATCGCGGCGATATCGCGTTCGTCGAACAGCGACATCTGCAGCGGTCCCTCGGCGAGATCCTGGATCTGCCCCGCGCGCAGGCAGCTGATCCAGTCAAGCCCCGCAGGCTCGATCGTCTCGCGGATGCGCGCCGTGGTGATCATCCCGCGATCCCCCACCAGGACGACGCGCTCGAGATGGAACCGCCGCTTGAGTTTCTCCACCTGGGCCGAGATTGTCGCCGGATCGGCGGTGTTGCCTTCGAACACCTCCACCGCGACCGGCCGGCCCTCACGATCGCACAGCAGACCATAGACGATCTGCGGCCGATCGGGCCGGTGATCCCGGCTATAGCCGTGATGCGCGAGCGCGCAATGCCGGCCTTCGAGATAGGATGAACTGACATCGTAGAGCACCAGCGTGCCGTCGCGCAGATGGCGCTTGGCGAACTGCCGTTCGATCCGTCTCTGCTGCGCGCCCAGCCAGTCCAGCGCCGCGTAGATCTCGCGCTCTTCGATGGTGCCGAGTTCCAGGATCCCGCCGAGGCTCGATGTTGCGGTCTCCGGGTTCAGGCCGCGCAGGGTCGAGAGCTTCGAGCCCGGTGCGATCACCCGGCCCGCGATCAGCGCCAGAGCAAGGTCGCGCTCGCGTGATCCCCGTCGGCCCAGCAGGCGGGGAATCTCGAGCTTGCGCATCATCCCGAGTGCCGCCGCCACATGACCGTGCGGCAGCGAGCGCCGGATCTCGAGCGCCTGATCGGCACCACCGACCACCGCGCCACCCGCAAGCAGGGCACGCAGCCCATCGATCAGCGCCGGCGGCATCTGGCTCAGATTGGCGATAGTGCGTTTATGCACTTTGCGCCCCTCGCGGAAACTCTCCCGCAACAGCACGGCCGGCGCCGATCGGCCATTCGGAACCACATCGATGAACATGACGGCAGGGAATCACAGATCGAATCGCGCCGCAAGTCCCGTCTATGGACACAATCGTCCAAGAAAA